>JAKAHF010000674.1 GCA_021815245.1 Actinomycetes bacterium | reverse complement strand
AACTGCCGGTCGGAGTGGTGCTTTCGGACATGGCTTTGGGCAGGCGCCTCTCGGCCGTGCTCTCCGTCTCGACAGCGCCGGCCGGCGGGGGAAGGTATACATCGAAGGTCGAACCGCCGTTGGGCTCGCTCGCCACCACGATGTCCCCTCCGCTCTGGCGCGCGATGCCATAGGCCGTCGACAGACCGAGACCCGTGCCCTCTCCCGGCTTCTTGGTGGTGAAGAACGGCTCGAAGACCCTGATTCGCACCTCTTCTTCCATGCCCACGCCCGTGTCCGACACGGTGAGCACCAGCCACTCGCCCGGCGTGAGCACCGGCGAGACCGCGGCGCCTACCTCATCGAGCACCGTCCGGGTTGCGGCGAGGGTGAGGGTCCCCCCTGAGGGCATAGCATCGCGAGCGTTCACGACCAGGTTCATGACCACTTGGGTCAGTTGGCTCCGGTCTGCCTCGACCATGAGCCTTTCATCGGGCAGATCGAAGACGAGTTCGATGTCCTCGCCGATGGCGTGTCGCAACAGCGGTTGGAGATCGGCGACGAGTCCATCGAGGGCGAGCAACTGCAGCTCTCGCGGCTGACGGCGCGAAAAGGCAAGGATGGCCCCCGTGAGGTCTTTGGCACGCTCGGCGGCTTCGCGGATCTCGCGGATGTCATCAAGGCTCTCCCGCGGGTCGGCGAGCTTGCTCGCCAGAACGAGATCGCTATAGCCGATGATAGCCGTGAGCATGTTGTTGAAGTCGTGAGCGATGCCACCGGCCAGAACCCCCAAGCTCTCGAGCTTCTGGCGCTCCTGCAACTGGTGCTCGAACTCGCGCTGCTTGGCCTCGCTCTCCTTGCGCGCGCTGATATCGCGCCAGACGACCTGGTTGACCCAACGTACATCGTATTCGATGCGCGCCGCGGTGGCCTCCACCTCGACCTCGGTGCCGTCCAGTCGCAGAATCCTGATCTCTCTCGGGGGCAGTACGCTTCCAGACACGGTTGCATTGGCCCCCCACGCCACCAACTCGCGAAAGTCGGGGTGCGTGCGCTCATAGACATCGGCTCCGATGAGTTGTTCGGGAGAATCGGCTCCAAACACGCGGGCGGCGGCTGCGTTCGCATAAATGAACCGTCCGCCGTCGTCGACGAGGATCGCGTCGGGACTGAGGGTCACCAACGTCTGGTACTGCTCCTCCCTGCGCTCCAACTCCGATTCTGCGTTCCTTCGCAGAAGGGCCGCGCCGATATGCGCGGCGAGGCCTTCGAGCCTCGCGACCGCGTCCGGGTTCAGGCGTCCCTTGCGCCGATCTCCGATATGAAGCAGGCCGACTATCCTCTCCTTGTCTTTGATCGGCACTATGGCGACGGTCGAATGGCCGCCTCGGACGCAGCCGTTGCGAGGGCGCAGCTCAGGGTCTTCGGCCGGAAGCAGGTCGAGAGCCTCTGAGGCGTCGCTGGTCCAGAAGCTCCCCCCCTGCGTGAAGAACTGAGGGGGCTGGGCGGTGCCCGCGATCACCCTCACACAGGCGCAGGCCGACCTCACTGTGCCGGTCTCGTCGCGACAGAGCCCTGCCCGTGCGTCGTACTCGAGCGGGGGGCCCCCGATGGACGGCTCGTCGACACAGAAGCCGTCTTCGGCGACATAGGGGTAGTCGTCTCCCTCTCTCAGCCGGATGCCGACCGCATCGAACCCGATGCTCGTCTTGATGGTGTCCACCACCCTTGCCAACGAGCCGGGTACGTCGCCGGGTTCATTCAGTATCTGAAGTACGTCCCTACGAAGCGCTTCATCGGCTTGCGCGCGCTTGCGCTCGCTGATGTCTTCAAGGAACACGATGATCGCGGGCTGTCCCTGCCAGTCGATGGCCGAGCCGTGAGCGGTCGTGGTGATGACGACGCCGGTCTTGGTGATCATCCGCGTTTCGAGGTGGGCGGGCACGCCTCGCTGGAGCAAGTCCGGAAGGAGCGCCAGGGCTGCGGCCCGATCGTCGGGATGGAGCGTGGCTCCGAATTCGAGCTGCTGCAACTCCTCCCGGCTGTAGCCGAGCATCTCGGCTACCCGTTGGTTCAGATAGAGCACCCCCGTGGTCGAGGTTACGAGCACTCCTTCGTGGATGTTGTCGACCACCGTTCGGTACTTGGTCTCGCTCGCTCTCAACTCCGACTCCGCCTTTGCCCTGCGCAGGGCGAGAGCGGCAATGGAACAGTAGCTCTTGAGGATCCCCTCGGGCGGATCGGGTCGGCCTTCCTCCAATGCCAAGATAGAGGTGCCGTAGAGACTTCCCTCGGCAGGGTATGCGAGACTGATGAACCGATCGACCTTGAGAAGCCCCTGGATCGTCGCGGCGTCCTCAGCCGGGACCGATCCGAAGCTCGCTTCGTCAAGCGTCCTGGCCACCACCACCGGCTCGGCAACAAGCCTCTCATAGGCCTCATCTCCGAACCGACCGGAGATCCCGACGATGGTTCCTCCGGCGAGATGGTCGACCAGAAGCGCGGCGGGCCGCCGCCCACGAAGGTGGTGACCGACTGCAGGTACTCGACGCCGGCGCCGTTCGGGCCCGGGTGCGGGTGCTTCTTCGCGTACTCGGCGG
>JAKAHF010000673.1 GCA_021815245.1 Actinomycetes bacterium | reverse complement strand
CGCCCAAGAACTCGGCTAAGGCTTCCGGGTCCGGGCGCGTCGTGAGCAGGACCATGAGTCTCGGAGGATGCAGATAATGACCGGGCTCGGAGTTGCACGAAGGGTGTCCGACGGAGTCGAGGTGACGTTCGATCGCCACGTCCAGCACTCCCCGGCACGAATCTGGGCGATGCTCACGGAGCCGGACAACATCCGGAAATGGTTCTGTGCCCGCGTGGACATCGAGCCGCGCGTGAGAGGCCGCATCGTGGAGCACCATGACCACGTCGGCGTGGACGTCCACGGCGAGGTCACGCGTTGGGAAGCGCCTCGGGTCTTCGAGCACACCTGGTGGTTCGGGGACCCGTGGGGAACCCCCTTGGGCAGCGTTCGTTGGGAGTTGCTCCCCGAGGCTTCGGGCACGAGGGTGGTCCTCACCCATCGTCGGGGGAGTCTCGATCCGGGAGGTATGTCGGGCGCACATGCCAGCCTCGACGTGCTTTGCGCCGTATTGGACGGTGGCGACCCGGACGAGCACGCGGCGCCCGCGGGTGTCTTTCGCAACGGGGAGTTCGTGCAAACCCACCCTGGCCGCGGCCGCTGGGCAGATCGTGAAGCGCTGGAAGAAGAGTACGACCGCTACTTCGCCACGGTGTAGTCGGGCGCAGCCCGCGTCGCCGCCTCCCGAAGCGACAGCAAACAAATCGAGCCGCGAGCTTCAAGCCGATCTCGTCTTCGAGGACGTGCGGCTGCGGATGGGCTTGATCCGGCGAAGTGGACACCGACCGAGAGGCAGATACGGTGTTGATCGGACGGCCTGCGGCGGACACCTCGCATGCCGCGGCGCGACCCGAACCCGCACGACGTCGAGATCGAGATCCTCTTCTGCGGCATCTGCCGCTCCGACCGCCTCAGATTGGCCGCATTACGCTCAGTGTAGATGCGTCCTTCCCAACCTGCATCCTGAACACCTGCAGGTTGTGCACCTGGGCTGCCTGCCTCACCTTCGCGGCATCCTCGTCGGTTATCCTCGGGCCGAGGTACACCGCTTTCATCGGCATCGGCACAGCTCGCCCGCCGGAAGGGTGCGCGCCGGCGGGGTCGACGAGCCGCCACTCTTGCTCGTAACTCCAGTGTCGATCCTTGTACGAGGCCGCAAGGATCGGCCATCGCACCGTAAGCGAGTTGGGGCCGTGTAGCAGTCCAGCGTCAAACATGAACGTAGCGTCGGCCGGTGCACGCCCATAGATGACTGGCAGCAGCAGTCGCAACCTTATGTCGTCCGGCGGGAGGCGTGCGACATCGTATTCGATGCAGAATCCAGAGCTGTTGCCAGCGTAGTGCGCCCAAAGGGCAGGCACCGCCCCGCTCGCGGCAAAGCAGCACACGAGGAGTGCTCGCCGTGGCATCTCAAAGATCGCCTCTTCAAGGTCCTTCAGCTGCTTGCGGCGCACGAACGACAGACCATCAAGCAATGCCTTCGGGTCGATGCCAGCCAAGCTCCCTTCCTCCCGTAGCAGGAGCGCACCGAACGTGGCGATCGGATCCGAGCTATCTACAATTGAACGAATATCTGCTTCGCTGAACGCCGCAGACAGACTATGTTCCGCGATGACCGAGTTCACGTCACGACGGAAGGATACCGCCATGCAGTGGTCAAAATCGACATACGCTGCGGAATCGTAGCCATCGTTGAATGACTGCGGGTGCGACAGCCACACGTAGCCGCGCCGAAGCGAGTCGAGTGACGTATCGGTAACTTGTCGGTACCTGAATACGGACGATGGGCGGTTCTCAGCCTTTAGCCTAACCGCCGCCTGAAACGCCTCGGGCGACGGATCCCGTAGTAGCAGTTCATATTCTTCCAACCACACGGCATCGCCCTCGAGGCTCAATCACGACTCCGGGCGGCAGCGGGTGCTCAAACACCTACGCCCACTCCGGCAACGTGTCGAGCGTGAACGGAACGTCGAGGTACGGACGCCCGTTGCGAAGACTCAGTACCAGGCCCAGCCGTACCATCACGTCGCTCGCGATGGCTTCAAGCGGAGCGTACGCCTGTAAACCTGCCCACTCGCCGTGGGTAGCGTGCATCTCTTCGAGTTGTGCGTCGAGCGCGGCCCACGCCGGCTCGAAGAACGAGCCGCGCAAGGCCGCTGCCGCGCCGGCGTCGAGGTCGTCGAGGCTGCCGCCGGCGGCATGCACCGTCCCCATGACGTAGCCGCTCAGCATGAACAAGAAGTTTATCTGAGGCATCGCCTCATCGAGCAGCCGCGGAACCTGGCGGTGCAACCGGAACGCGCGGATGGCCGTCTTAATCGCGGCGGGCCCCTCGCCGATCTGTTTGGCGAACATCGGCGCGTGCATGTGCTCGCCGCCGGGCCACGTCGGGTACGAGCGCCGGTTCGCGAAGTACTCGCACCAGACTGCGTCCGCGAGCGGGAACAGGTGGTACGAGAGGCCGCTAGGCCCAGGCTGCGAGAGCCACGTCGCTCCGAAGCTGCGCCGCTTCACCGCCGAGTCGTGCGCATGCCCTAGCTCGTGGTGGATCAGGTTGACACCCAGCCGCATCCGCTGTTCGTCGTCGTGGAAGAGGTCGTCAAG
>JAKAHF010000672.1 GCA_021815245.1 Actinomycetes bacterium | reverse complement strand
CAGATGACCGGCAAGAACTCGGCCGACATCCGCCTGGCCGTCGATGCCATGGATCTCGCCTGGTCGAAGGAACACATCGACACGTTCGTGATCGTGTCGGGCGACTCCGACTTCTCGCCGCTCGTCTCCAAGCTCAAGGAGAACGGCAAGCATGTCATCGGCATCGGCATGAAGGAATCGACGTCGGACCTGCTGTCAGACAACTGCGACGAGTTCATCTACTACGAAGACCTCGAGAGGCAGCCGACCGCGCCCGCGCCCAGCCCGCAGGCGCAGGACGTGCCGCCCGAGAAGAAAGAGGTCTTCGATCTGATGCTCGAATCGATCGCGGCCCTCATCAGGGAGAACAAGGACCCTATCTTCGCTTCCATGGTCAAAGACACCATGCAGCGCAAGCGGCCGTCGTTCAGTGAGTCGGCCTACGGGTACCGCAGCTTCAGCGGCCTGCTCCTCGACGCCGAGAAGCGCAGCCTGATCAAGCTGCACCGCGACAAGAAGGCCGGCTGGACCTACGTGGTCGAAGGCTTCGTGGAGTAACTCCGAGAGACTGCCGCAAGCCACCCGTTCGGCAGCCTCCGCGCACGGCTCAGGTCCGATGCGCCGGCGTCGCCGATCCTCACTCTATAGGCAGAGATTCGTAGTATTTCGCCATGGCCTTGCGGTAGGCGTCGCGGTCGGCGCGGCCCTGGTCGAAGAAGTCGTTTGCCGAGCTCACCTTGCCTGTGCTCCACATGATCTCGATGCCCCCGATGGTCGCCGTGATGCGTGAGGACATGTACTGCATGGCCTCATCGAGCCACTGGAACGACTCTTCAAAGCCCCGGGGCGATCCGCCCGCCCATAGCTTGTCGCTATATCCAACGAGCCGGTCGAGCATCCGCTGAAGTTCGTTTCGCACATCCTGGGGCACTTTGGGAGCCGTCGCGTTGATCTTGGTCGCCAGCTCGGGTATGCGCGCATCGTCTGCCTCGAGTTCCGTGACGATCTCGTCGGTCAGGGCAAGGTAGGCCGTGGGACCTCCTCCGCCGGCGGTCGTGGTACTCGAGACGAAGGGCGTGGTCGTGGTCGTACTGATGCCGGGGATCGTCTGGTAGGTCGACCCCGAGTTGACGGTGGTCGCGGTGATGCCGGTCAGTGTGGTCGACGAGCTACCAGCGACGGTGGACGTCGTGGTCGATGTGGCCCTCGAGGTGGTCGAAGCGGCAACGCCGCCTTCGTCACCGGAACCGTCGCGCAGCACGCCGAAGTACACCCCGACGCCGGCGCCCGCCAGCACGATCACCACGGCGGCGACGATGCCCGCGATCAGGCCCCCTTTCCCGGTCTTACCGGGGCGCTGCGCATACCCGGGTGGCTGCTGGTACGCGGCCGGCTGCACGTAGGGCGCGCCGTACGGCCCCGCTTGTGGGGGTGGCGCGGCGGGTTGCTCGGGAGCCGGCGGCGGCATCGATGACGCCACCGGCGTGCCACACGCCTTGCAGAAGGCCTTCCCCTCTTCCAGCGGCTGGCCACATTCGCTGCAGAACATCTTCCCTCCTTGCCTCGCCTCGCGTGCCAAGCGTAGTGCAGTCCTCCCCGATAGTCCATACCTCGCGCCGATGCTAAGATGGAGCAAATGGCGGTCCGACGGGCCGCCTCCTCCTTCTATCGAGGAGTCGAGATGTCCGAAGAACCCAACATCACGAACAACGAAGCCGATGCGTCTGCCGGGCTCGACAACCCGATGCACAAGAAACTGGGCATGCGCGCGCAAGCGACAGGTCTGATCGTTGCTCCCCCAGGCGACGACGACAATCCGCTCCTGCCCTTGCCTGCGGGCTTCAGCACGATCGCCGGTCTCAGCGACCTGGCGTCGACTACGGGGCAGTTCGACTACATCCAGGTCTTCGCCCGCGACAAGGGCGAACTAGCCTCGGCCTTCGCTCAGTTGCGCGAGAGATTGGCTTCGGGAGGCACCCTGTGGATCTCCTGGATGAAGCAGGGAGCGCGTAGTGGAAGCCTGCTGGGCGACCTCAACGAGAATGTGGTGCGCCGTCTCGCCCTGAGCCACGCCCTCACCGAAGTCAAGATGGCTACTCTCGACCGCGACTGGTCGGCACTCAGGCTGGCTCATCGCAAGCGCTGAGCCGCAACCCCCGGCCGCGCGTCGGCCGATCCACCCAGCACAGTACGAAGCCCCGCCTGCCGAAGCAGACGGGGCTTCAAAGTCACGTCAGTGTGAGAAGGCCCCTCGCGGAGTCCCTCACGAAGCCGAACTCCTAGGCCCGGTTACGTCCCAGCCTGCGCAGCCCGAACCCGGCACCGACAAGCGCTACGACCGCGATGCCCATGAGCGCCACCTGGGCCCCGGTGAACGGGAACTCGCCGTGGCCACCCTCGTCGGTGAGCAGACCCTGGGCGATGCCGTCAAGGGCGGTAAGCAGCGCCGGATCGCCGTACTGGTCGAGAGTCGCATCGGAGAGATAGGCCCTGAGCTCGTCGTCGGTGTAGGTGCCGTCGAGCTTGCCGTCGGCCAGGTAGTCGTTGTAGATGTCCTGAGGGCTGGCCGCCAGCGCGATGCCCGTGAAGACCGTAAGTACGGCCA
>JAKAHF010000671.1 GCA_021815245.1 Actinomycetes bacterium | reverse complement strand
TACGAGACGGTGACGGCCGACGAGATCCTCTCGCCCACCGCGCCCAAGGGCGACTGGAACCTGAGCCTGATCGACTACAACATCCGCGCCGAAAGGATGGGCTGGCTACCCTCGGCGCCGCAGTTGAAGACCAACCCGCTGGAGGTGGCGAAGGCCGCGAAGGCGGCGGGGCAGGAGCCGAAAGACTATGTCGCGGCCGGGCTGAAATCCGGAGCGCTGCAGATGTCCTGCGAGGACCCGGACGCGCCGGAGAACTGGCCGCGCAACCTCTTCGTCTGGCGGTCGAACCTGCTGGGGTCGTCGGGCAAGGGGCACGAGTATTTCCTGCGCCACCTGCTGGGGACCGACAACGGGGTTCTCGGCAAGGATCTCGGCGAGGAGGGCCGGCAGAAGCCGAAGGAAGCCGTCTGGCATGACGAGGCGCCAAAGGGCAAGCTCGACCTCCTGGTGACGCTCGACTTCCGGATGTCCACCACCGCGGTCTATTCCGATATCGTGCTGCCGACGGCGAGTTGGTACGAGAAGAACGACCTCAACACCTCTGACATGCACCCGTTCATCCACCCGCTGCAGGCGGCGGTAGACCCTGCTTATGAAAGCCGGTCGGACTGGGAGATTTTCAAGTCCATTGCGAAGAGCTTCCAGCAGGTCGCACCCGAGGTGCTGGGGCAGGAGACAGACGTGGTCGCCCTGCCGATTCAGCACGACACAGCGGGCGAGCTGGCCCAGAGCGAGGTGCAGGATTGGAAGGCCGGCGACTGCGAGCTGATCCCGGGCAAGACGGCGCCCGCCTATATCGCGGTGGAGCGCGACTACACCACGATTTACGACCGCTTCGTGGCGCTCGGGCCGCTGATGGAGACGCTCGGAAACGGCGGCAAGGGGATCGGCTGGAAGACCGGGAACGAGGTCGAGGCGTTGCGCAAGCTCAACGGCCAATGGCTCGATGGGCCGGCCAAGGGCTGCGCCAAGATCGCCACCGACATCGACGCGACCGAAGTCATCCTGATGCTCGCGCCCGAGACCAACGGCGAGGTGGCCGTGAAGGCTTGGGAGGCACTGGGCCAGGCGACGGGCCGCGAACATAAGCATCTGGCCGAGCCGAAGGAAGACGAGAAGATCCGCTTCCGCGACATCGCCGCCCAGCCGAGGAAGATCATCTCCTCGCCCACATGGTCGGGGATCGAGAGCGAGCATGTCTGCTATAATGCGGGCTATACGAACGTCCATGAGCTGATCCCGTGGCGGACGCTAACCGGCCGCCAGCAGCTCTACCAGGACCACCTCTGGATGCGCGCCTTCGGCGAGGGTTTCGTCGCTTGGCGCCCGCCGGTGGACCTCAAGACCATTACCGCCGAGATCAATCGCGATGCCCGCGAGGGCACGCCGCACGTCGTGCTGAACTTCATCACGCCGCACCAGAAATGGGGCATCCACTCAACCTACACCGACAACCTGCTGATGCTCACTCTGAACCGCGGTGGTCCTGTGATCTGGATCTCGGAGCATGACGCGGCCAAGGCGGGCATCGCCGACAACGACTGGGTGGAGCTCTATAACGCCAACGGTGCGCTGACGGCGCGGGCGGTGGTGAGCCAGCGGATCAAGGACGGCACCACCTTCATGTACCACGCCCAGGAGAAGATCGTGAACACTCCGGGCTCGGAACTCACGGGTAAGCGGGGCGGCATCCACAACTCCGTAACTCGCGCGGTGCTCAAGCCCACCCACATGATCGGCGGCTACGCCCAGCAGGCCTACGGGTTCAACTACTACGGCACCGTCGGCTCGAACCGAGACGAGTTCGTGATCGTGCGGAAAATGCAGAAGGTCGACTGGCTCGACCGGCCGGCGAAGGAGATCTGAAAATGAGGATACGCGCACAGATCGGCATGGTGCTGAACCTCGACAAATGCATCGGCTGCCACACCTGCTCGGTCACCTGCAAGAACGTGTGGACGAGCCGCGACGGCGTCGAATACGCTTGGTTCAACAACGTCGAGACCAAGCCCGGCACCGGCTATCCTACCGACTGGGAGAACCAGAAGCGCTGGAACGGCGGCTGGGTCAGGACGAAATCCGGCAGACTCCAGCCGCGGCAGGGCGCCAAGTGGCGGATCCTTGCGAACATCTTCGCCAACCCTGACCTTCCAGAGATTGACGACTACTACGAGCCGTTCGACTACGACTACGACCACCTGAAGTCGGCCCCCGAGATGGAGGCATTCCCGACCGCCCGGCCGCGTTCGAAGATCACCGGCGAGCGGATCGAGAAGATCGAGAAGGGGCCGAACTGGGAGGAGATTCTGGGCGGCGAGTTCTCCAAGCGCTCGAAGGACTACAATTTTGAGGGCGTGCAGAAAGAGATCTACGGGGAATACGAGAACACCTTCATGATGTATCTCCCCCGGCTCTGCGAGCACTGCCTCAATCCCGCTTGTGCCGCCTCCTGCCCCTCAGGCGCGATCTACAAGCGAGAAGAGGATGGGATCGTCCTGATCGACCAGGAGAGATGCCGAGGCTGGCGGATGTGCGTCTCGGGCTGCCCCTACAAGAAAGTCTACTACAACTGGTCCACCGGAAAGTCG
>JAKAHF010000670.1 GCA_021815245.1 Actinomycetes bacterium | reverse complement strand
GCGGCCGTTCTGGCCGCCATCCATGTGCATCGGGACGGCGCGACCTCATCTTTCCGGAGAGCGGGGCGCCCGGAACCGGCCGCCGACCCGTGGAAAGCCGCTGCCCGATCCGGGGCGCGGAGGCCGGCGGATGGCTAGTGCGCGAAGCTACATCGTTACGATCGGAGACATCGAGGTCTGCGTCGCCGTCGACGACGACGAGGGCCGTCTGCGGGTGAGCGTCGACGGCGATGAAGTCGAGGATCTTGAAGTCCGCCAAGGCTCCGAGCCCGGCTGCTACTCCATTCTGGCCGGTCACCGTTCCATCGAGGGCTACGCGAAACGCGCGGACGAGGCGGTCTGCGTCGACCTCGACGGGGATACGTATGTGGCGGCGGTCGTCGACCAGCGCCTTTACAGCGTTCGCGGTGGTGGTTTCGGAGGCGTTCGCGCCGGCGGCAGAGCAACGCAGCACTTCCGGGATCCCCACTTGATCACGCCGATGCCGGGCGTGGTGGTGGAGATCAAGGTGCTGGCGGGACAGGACGTCCTCGCCGGCCAAAGTCTGCTGACTCTCGAGGCGATGAAGATGCGCAACGACATCAAGGCTCAGGCTGATGCCACAATCGAGGAGGTGCTGGTCGTCCAAGGTCAGACGGTTGCCAAGGGTGACGTGTTGCTGCGCTTCTCCGCCGACAGGAGCACGCAAAGGGGGATCGGTTGAGGCTGTTCTCCAGGGGGTAGACATGGCTCTTCTGACCCGTCGACTCATCCCGTATCTGCTTATGCTCCTCTTCCTTATCCTGCTCGTCGTGGCGGTGATCGGCATCGCCCAAGGCATGGGGGCGTAGCGGGAGGAGCGGTCCCCGGGGGCGAGACTCGTCGAAGCGGGTAGCGTGGGCCGCACCATGAGAAGTATTTCTCATGGTGCGGGTGCCGCGGTTCGCGATCGTCCCCATCCCGGCTCGGTCTGAGGGCGCTGCCGACCGACCGAAAGGCACCTCGGCCGCGGGCCGAGGCGCCCGGACCCACGGGCTCGTGACCCGCGGCCGCGCACGCTGCGGTCAGGCCTTCAGCTGCATGCCTCCGTCGATGTAGAAGACACCACCGGTGACGTAGCCGGCCGTATCGGACGCGAGGTAGAGCATCATCTCGGCGACTTCCTCCGGCCGCCCGTACCGGCCCAACAGGGACACGGCGTACAGGGATTCGGCTCCCTTGGAAGGGTCGTCGGGCGAGAAGGTCCGCTCGAGCTCGTGGATCATGGGCGTGTCGATGGTGCCCGGGGCCACGGCTTCCTCATCCGCGTCGCGTACGAACCTGGTTGGGTTGGGGGCGACGATCGGCCCACCCGCAAGCGTTTGGCGTTGACTCCTCACTCGTGCTTCGGTCGCGCCGCGCCCAACTCTTGCCTCGCGCGAATCGGCTACGGTCGAGCCCCCGTGTCCCGGTCGGGTCCCGGTGTCTCCGGGGTCGCGGCCTGCTCCGGCTCCGCCGACAAGGCTGTGCATAGCGCCTTGCCCACCAGCTGCGCCCGTGACGTGACTTCCATCTTGGCCGACATGCGCTTGAGGTGGCTCTTGACAGTGTTTAGGCTGATGGTGAGCTCGTTGGCTATCTGCTTGTTTTCCAGACCTTGGGCAACGAGTTCGAGCACCTGGACCTCGCGTGTCGACAGGATCGATGTGAGATGCAGGAAGTCGGGCAGTTGGCCGGGCTGGTACAGGAAGGTGGCAACAGCGTCGGATTCGGCGGGCAGTCTGACCGAGCGCAGAGTAAGGTAGCCGTCTCGTCCGGGGCGTCGGACGGGCATGTACAGGTGTCTCGTCGCCTCGTGCGCCCGTTTGGCGATCTCGTCCAGGTTGGCCTTCAGCGTGCTCCGCAGACATCGCCCCAGTGCCTCGTTGGTCTCCCCGCGGAGGAGAAGGTCCTGAGCAGAATGGTTCGCGAATTTCAGTCGGCCGTCCAGGTCGGTCAGGAGGATCGCGCTCCCCGCCACCTGCACGACTGCCTCGGCCAGATTCGAGCGCTCGCGCAGTTCCCCTATGGCAAGGGCGTGACCGATGGCGAGGGAGGTGTGGCGCGATATGCGTTCGGCCATGGACAGGTCGTCATCCCCGAATCTCGGCTCCCCCCCGGTGCGCGCGAAGTTGAGCGTGCCGGCCACCTGCCCGTGTACGATGAGGGGCGCTTCCAGGACCCGCTCCAGCCGGTGCAGGCTGAGGACATGGCGCATCGGGTGAAGGTCCCATTCGTCCTCAGGGTAGAGCACCCCCTCGTGAACGGGCTCTCTGCTCCGTGAGAGGTGCCGCAGCAGCGGGTCGCACCTCCTGCCCTCGTTCTCGTAAAGCTCAAGGAAGCGGTCGCCGACCCCGCGGGCGGCCACCCGGCTCGGGCGTCCCGTGCCCATGTCGAACAGATAGAGGGCATAGGAGGGGGCGGGGATCAGCCGGCTGACGGTCCCGAGGTAGTTCTCCAGCAGGCGTTCAAGGTCGAGGCTGCTGTACAGCGAGTCCAGGAAAACGTCAAGTTCATCCTGGACGCGAGACCCAGATGTTGCCGCAGAATCCAACACAGCATGAGCCCGCCTCACTGGAACGGGCATCCCCCC
>JAKAHF010000669.1 GCA_021815245.1 Actinomycetes bacterium | reverse complement strand
CAGCGACTGCATGATGTCGTTGATGCCGTGGCAGAGCGCCACCGCGAAAATGATCGCGAACGTCGTCCGCTGTGGAGCGGTGGTGGAATGGGGCAGCGCAGTAGTAGTCACGTCATTATCTCCGACCAGCCCCCATACTCCTCCCAAGTTGAACTGCCGAGGGCTCAATTGCCGCAAAGCGTCCAATCTTCCATCGCCGCATCCGGACGCCTTGCCTTCAGCGCCGGGCCATGCACGCTACCGGCCAAAGGAGTCTCACCATGTACGACACGCTCAACGGCTCGGCTCATCCGCTGGCGGCCAGGGAAGCCCAGATCATCGCCGTCCCCGAGGATGAACGTGTCTGGGTGCCGCAGGCCGAAGGCGTCTGGTTCCGGCCGCTCCTGCTCAACATGACGGTCGTGCTGCTCTTCGTGCTGCCGATGATCACCATGCGGACCTATGCCGAGGAGAAGCGGTCCGGCACGATCGAGCTGCTGCTGACCTCGCCGCTGACGGACGTGCAGATCATCCTCGGGAAGTTCTTCGGCGCCATGGCGCTCTACGCCACGATGCTCGGGGTGTCGCTCGTCTACGTGCTGATGCTCTTCTTCTTCGGGACGCCGGAGTGGAAACCCATCGCCACGGCGTACCTGGGTCTGCTCCTGCAGGGCGGGTGCTTCATCTCGGTGGGTCTGCTCGTGTCGAGCTTCACGCGCAACCAGATCGTCGCCGGGATGATCACGTTCGCGGTCTTCCTGCTGCTCTGGGTCATCGACTGGGCCGGGACCTCCGCCGGGCCGACCATGAGAAGCGTGCTCGAGTATCTCTCGATCACCCAGCATTTCGATGACTTCGCCAAGGGGGTCATCGACACGAAGCACGTGATCTACTACGTGAGCTTCATCACGTTCGGCCTTTTCTTGACCGCCAAGTCGGTCGACAGCGAACGGTGGCGCGGATAATGCTGAACAGAATCGGCGGAATCATCGGTTGGCTCGGCACGGCGCTGGTTTTCGCCGCCGTGGCGATCCGGTTCCTCAAACCCGAGTGGATGCAGTACGCGTACTGGGGGGCATGGGCCGGCCTGGTGTGCGTCCTGGTCTACACCCTGACCCAGTGGCGGGACATCGTCGGCGCGTTCAGCCGGCGCCAGGCACGCCTCGGGTCGCTCACCATTGCCTCGATCCTCATCGTGCTCGGCATCCTCGTGGCCATCAACTACCTGGGCGCCCGGCAGAACAAGCGGTGGGACCTCACGGCCGACAGCCAGTTCACCCTGTCCGACCAGACCAGGAACGTGCTCGGCAAACTCGACGCGCCCCTCAAGGTGTACGTCTTCGACAAGGTCCCGGACATCGATCGGTTCCGGGACCGTCTGCGCGAGTACGAGTATTTGTCGAAGCAGGTCTCCGTCGAGTACATCGACATCGACAAGCAGCCGACGTTGGGCCGCCAGTATTCGGTGCAGAGCTACGGTACGGTCGTCTTCGACTACAAGGGCCGGACCGAGCGCGTGGTCGGCGATCGGGAGCAGGATCTCACCAACGCCATCATCAAGGCCGTGACCGGCACCCAGCGCAAGATCTACTTCGCCCAGGGCCACGGCGAGCGCGACCCGCTCAGTTCCGAGCGGACGGGCTACGGCACGGTGAAGTCGGCCCTCGAAACCGAGAACTACCTGGTCGAGAAGGTCGTCCTGGTGCAGGCGGGCGCCGTGCCTGACGATGCCGCCGCCCTGGTCGTGGCCGGGCCGAAGACGGATCTGCTGCCGAACGAAGCCGACGCCATCAGGGCGTATCTGTCGAAGGGCGGAAAGCTGCTGGTCATGCTGGATCCGCCCGAGAAGCCCGGCGACCCGCCCCTCGAGTCCGTGGCGGCCTTGCTCAGGGACTGGGGCATCGCTCCCGGAAACGACATGGTCGTGGACGTCAGCGGCATCGGCCGGCTCATCGGCACCAACGAGTCGGTCCCCGTCGTGGCCCAGTACCCGACGCACCCGATCACCGAGCGGTTTGGCGTGCTCACCGCGTTTCCCGTCGCGCGGTCGATGGCGCCGGCCAGCGGAGCCCCGGACAACCGCGTGGCCCAGCCCATCCTCGAAACGAGCGCCGGCAGCTGGGCCGAATCGGACATGGCGGCCATGCTGAAGAGCGGTGAAGTGGCCTTCGACGCGGAGAAGGGCGACACGAAGGGCCCGGTGACCATCGGCTCGGCCGTGTCCGCCCCCGTTGGAGAAGCGCCGCCGGCCCCGGAAGGCGGCGGCGAAGGCGCGAAGCCAGAGGCGCGAGTCGTGGCCATCGGCGACTCCGACTTCGCCGCCAACTTCGCCATCCCGATCCAGGGAAATCGCGACCTGTTCTTGAACGTCATCGGCTGGCTCACGCAGCAGGAGAACCTGATCGCGATCCGGCCGAAGGAGCCCGGCGATCGGCGCCTGACGCTGACCGCCGACCAGGGCAGCCGCATCGCCTGGCTGGCCCAACTGATCATTCCCGGCGTGCTCTTCGCGCTGGGCATCGCCACCTGGTGGCGGAGGCGCTGATGCGGGGCTTCAGATCCACCCTCATCCTGCTCGTCGTGTTTCTCGGCCTGCTCGGCTATATCTACTTCTA
>JAKAHF010000668.1 GCA_021815245.1 Actinomycetes bacterium | reverse complement strand
GCCACGATGCCGTGGCTGAGGCCGCCGTGGTCGGCATGCCGCACCCGATCAAGGGCC
Source organism: Actinomycetes bacterium (assembly GCA_021815245.1). Next base: position 2,541 of record JAKAHF010000668.1, on the reverse strand, counting down.
AGGGCATCTATGCCTACGTGACCCTGAACCTGGGTGTCGAGCCGTCGGACGACCTCAAGAAGGTCCTCATCAAGCACGTGCGCACCGAGATCGGCCCGATCGCTTCCCCCGACGTCATCCAGTGGGCCCCCGGCCTGCCGAAGACCCGTTCGGGCAAGATCATGCGCCGCATCCTCAAGAAGATCGCCGCCAACGAGGTCAACGACCTGGGCGACACCACCACCCTCGCCGATCCGTCGGTCGTCGACAACCTGGTCGAGCATCGCGAGACCAAGTAGTTCGCAGGGTATTCGCTGAGCTGGGCGACTTCAGTCGCTTGGTAGAAAAAGGGGCGGCCGCGAGGCCGCCCCTTTTTGTTGCGGTGCCGGGCGCGAGCCCAGCTCATACCGGCTGGATGCCGCTACGCGGATCCGTCGGCCGGCTCGAGAACCAGTCGTTCCTCTTCACCTTCGCTCACGTCGAGAACGATGCCGTCGAGTTCGTCGTCGAGATCTTGCGCGACCATGAAGAGCACTTGCTCTCCGCTGAGCACCACCCGGTCGTCGTCCGACGGATGATCCAGCCGGAGCTTGTACCCGCCCGAACTCGCATCGAGCCGGTAGCCCACATCGGCAGGAGCGGGGATACTCGTGAGGTGCTCTTTCATAAAGACGCTTGCGGCTTCACTCACCTGTACCATGGGACCTCCTTCCCGCGTATAGCGAGGAGTATCCGGATGTCAGGCGGCCGCGCAATCCCCCGTTGGAGCATTCTCGAAACCCGATGGAGCTACGCGCGAAGGCGAAGCGGACTAGACGAGACCCTCATGCGCCGCGTAGGCGGCCGCCTGCTGTCTATTGCGAAACTCCATCTTGGCAAGCACGCGGCGCACGTGGATCTTCACGGTGTGGGGTGAGATCAGAAGCTCGTCGGCTATCTCCCGATTGGTGGCCCCCTTGCCCAGCGCGCGCAGAATATCCAGTTCCCGGGGGGTCAAGGCGCCCTCCGGACGATCCTGGTCGTCGATAGAGCTCGTCACCGCCGGCACCAGCTCATGCGACACGAGTATGTCGCCGTGGGCCAGCATCCGGAGAGCCGTGAGGAAGTCACCGGAGCTGAGATTCACCGAGAGACAACCGGCCGCCCCCGCATTCAGCGCGTCGGACAGGTCGTCGGTGGTATCGGGGCGGGTGATCACGACGATCGCCGCTCCGCTATGCGCCGCGGCCAGGTCTCTCACGAGAGACGCGTCAACCCCCGGGGCCTCCCATTCCAGAAGGACGACATCGGGAGTGCAGTCGCTGAGCCGGCCTTCGATGCCCGTGCCGCAGCCGCCCTCCCAGGCGACAGCGAACCCACCAGTCTCGAGAATGCGGCACAGCCCCTCGCGCAGAAGGGTGTTGTGATGCACAAGAGCGATGCGGTTTCTCCGCACCGGTGCTGCACCAACCGGTGGACGCATGGGGTACCTCCACGTCTTCCCGCCGCGCCTCGTGGCACGAAACCACGCTGGACACGACCAGTCTACACGATTGGCGAGCTCGTTCAGGATGACTAGCTCGTTGTAGCTATGGGCAGTGTCCACAAGAGCGATGACGACCGCAAGCCGGCCCGGCATACTCGTGTCTCGGCCGGGCCCATGACCGCGTCACGTTAAACAGGAGGTGACAGATGGAGACCATGGCAGTCTCGTTCCAGGACTTCTTCGGCGGCAGTCTCGAGTCGGTGGCCGTGAGAGCCGGAAGGATCGTCCTCATTCTCTTGCTGGCGTTCATTCTCGCGAGGATCGTCAAACGAGCGGTACGCAAAGTAACCACTCGCGTGGCCGAGCGCCATGACAGACGAAGGAAGGAGCAGGAGACGGGCGCCGATCAGCCTCTCGCGACGTTCCGTGACCGGCTGGCCGACGTCCTGCCGACCGCCGAACGGCGCCAGCGGGCCGCGCAACGAGCCCGCACCCTCGGAGCCACGTCGGCGAGCATCTGCGCCATCGTCATCTACGTGATCGCCATCATGCTCTGTTTGGCCGAGTTGGAGGTCAATCTGGGTCCCATCCTTGCCGGGGCGGGGATCATCGGCGTCGCGCTGGGATTCGGCGCGCAGAGTCTGGTAAGAGACTTCCTCAGCGGCGTGTTCATCGTGGTCGAAGACCAATATGGAGTGGGAGACATCGTCGACGTGGGCGAAGCGTCAGGCGTCGTCGAGGAGGTCACCCTGAGAGCCACGACTCTCCGCGGACTCGATGGGACCACCTGGCACGTCCCCAACGGCGAGATACGCCGCGCGGGCAACAAGTCGCAGTACTGGGCCCGAGTCGTGCTCGACGTGCCCATCGCCTACGACGCCGACATCGACGCCGCATCCACTCTGATCAAGGGAGTTGCCGACGAGGTATGGCGCACGTGCGAGGCCGGCGAGGTGCTCGAGGAACCCGAGCTCTGGGGGCTTGAGGACTTCGGTGACAGCTCCATGGCAGTCCGTGTGGTCATGAAGACCCTGCCCGGCTCGCAGTGGTCGATGGCCCGAACACTGCGGGCGCGCATCAAAGAAGCGTTCGACCGC
>JAKAHF010000667.1 GCA_021815245.1 Actinomycetes bacterium | reverse complement strand
ACCGCCACGGCTCGGATCTGCGGGGCCGCCTGCAGCATCGGCACGACCTCGGCGTCAAAGACCTCCGCCAGCGGATCCGGCCGCCGCCGGCCTCTCGGGGCTTGCTTCTGGGAGGGCAGCCACCGGGCGCCCTCGATCCGGTACGCGCTGGCCACGCTGATCGCCGCCCTCGCCCCCCGGCCACCGCCACCGACTCGGTGAGTCTGTGCCTCAGGTAGAGCCTCATCTAGTCCAATAGGAGACCCCGCGGCTTTGCCGGGGGATTTGTTACTGATCGTTGACGTGTCGGCCGGGCACGAGGAGAGTCCTCCCAGGGAGTGCCCAGCCTCAATGCCCGCCCAGCCACGCTCACCGGCAGTCCCGCTCCACCGGGGCACACCGCCTCCCCGGCGGGACCACTTCGCCACCGCTCTGACCGGCGCTCCTGCGCTTGACCGGGCGAGCGAGCAGATAACGGTCGCCGAGCCACTCGATCGCCTTCGCTCTGGCCGCGCTGTAATCGACTACCCACTCACGTGCCTTCTCAGCATAGCTCATGCGTCGCATAGCGTACCTCTCCTTACGTCTTTCAATGCTGATGACTGATGACAAGCGAAATGTGTACGGGCTCAGGGATTTACAGCCCTTCTCCCTCCAGCGAAGCAGTCCAAACTACCACTTTCGAGAGAGAGAATCTCACGCCTTGGCCGCTCCGGATCTTCTGCGCAGGGCGACGCAGCGCCATTCAGCCAAGCTTCACATCGCTGTGCCAAGCAGAAGTGCCCATCGGGCGCAGCCGTGAAATAGCGCGTCGCACACTGTGAAGGTCTCCTGGCCTGATCACCGGAGATTCCCCCAGGTACGGATCAAGAGTCCCGACGGGATCCTGTACAACCCCTCAGACCGACCAGGAGCCTCGGCAGACTCTCCTGCGTCTTCTAGAGGCTCGGGCAGCACGGGCTCGCGCCGGCCACGCCCTTTACCAAGGCACTGAAATACATGTAAGCGTCCGGGGATCTCACCTTCTCGCTGAGGCGGCGCGGTAAGAGCATACGTGTCCACTTCCAAATTAGGTGAACACTACGGAATCTCGCGGCCTGTGTGGTCGAAAAGACGCTCGACGAATTGCGCGAGATGTATGTCAATGGCCTTCAGTTCCTTCGATTTGTGCAGTCGAAGTTTCCTATCGCGTGACCTGCCGACTTTCTGCGGACCACCGTTTTCTGGCACGCGCCGGGGCAGGAGCCAGATAAACACCACCAGCGCTCGTGCGGGCGGTCCCGCTCGCGCGATCACGGACCGGAGCTGTGACGACTCGGAAGGGTGCCAGAGCGCCTATCGGTGGGGATGGACGTACTGGCGATCGATAGCCAAATATTCTTGCGCTCTTGGGTTGCGGAGGTCTCAGGTCAATGATTCAGGGGTCGCTTGTCACCCTGTGGGGGCTACGCTTTGCGCCGTCGCCTGGCGGCGAGCGAGAGCGTCAGAAGTCCTGCTGCAAAGAGCGCGAGGGTGCCGGGTTCCGGCACCGAGCCGCCCGTGCTGGTGCCCGTGTACAGGTAGGGCGTGAGACTCCCGCCGCCGTCGAGGCTGTACGAGGCGCCCTCTAGATACGCGTTCTGGGGGTCATTCGCGTTGTAGTACAACGAGACTCCGCTCGAGGCCGTCAGGTCGGAGAGCTGACCGATGCCGCCTTGCAGGTCGAGGTAGTTCACATAGAAGGCGTTCCCCGAGCCCTGGGTCAGATCGAGGCTGTTGCCGGCGCCGAGCTCCAGGGTGCCCCAGGCGAAGTTGCTCGTGAACCCAACCCCGGCGAGCCCGGCGAGGGAGGACAGGTGCGAGGTACCGGAGGCGCCGGAGAAGATCAGCGTCGCGAGGGTGGTGTTCCACAGGGAGTTCTGGGTGCTTTCGTTGAGGAAGTTGTTCGTCACGTCGAACACATCCCCGGCGCCGCCTTGCAGGTAGCCGCTCGAGCCGATGTCGAGGTTGGTGTAGGTCTGGGTGGAGGGGTCGCTGACATACGCGCCGTTGTTCGTGAAGGTGCCCGTCCATGCGACGTTCGCGTTGGTGGTCTTGAGCGTCGCGCCGGAATCGACGGTGACGTTGCCGCCGAGGTTGCTTCCGGCCCCCATGACCAGCGTGCCGCCGCTCACGGTCGTGCCGCCGGCGAAGGAGCTGTTGCCGTTGACCGTCCAGGTGCTCGAGCCGGTTTTAGCGAAGTTCGTGAACCCCTGGTACTGGCCGCCTGAGCTGGTGCTGGTGAGGTCGAAGGTATTCCCGTTCGGAGCGTTCTGATCACCGCCCAGGGCGAGGGTGTTGCTGCCCTGGCTGACGACTGCGCCGGTGATCTGCGAGCCGGCCTCGAGCGTCAGGGTATTGCCGTTACCTTGCAAGAGCACGGCATCGGCGCTCGGCCCCGTACCGCCGTCGGCTTTGCCGCCGGCGATCGTGCCGGCATTGATGATGTTCGCATTGCCCTGCGCCAGCACGCCAACCCCTCCGGGGCCGCCGCCACCGAAGGCGCCACCCGAGCCGCTCGGACCGTCGGGACCGTCGGTGCCGTCTTCGCCCGGCGGCGTCATGGTGCAACTGTTCTCGCCGCAGGTTCTGCCACTGACACC
>JAKAHF010000666.1 GCA_021815245.1 Actinomycetes bacterium | reverse complement strand
GGCTCAGAAGCCCGGGCCAGCTCGTGTTCCCGAACGAGCGTGGCGGGATGCACTGCGAGTCCGCCCGCGTCTTCCAGGAGATCTTCCACCGCGTCCTGGACACCGCGGGGTTCCCGAAGGTGGAGAAGAACGGCAAGCTGCGCCGCTACATCGTCTTCCACGATCTCCGGCACACCTTCGCGAGCCACTGGGTCATGGGCGGGGGCGACGTCTTCAAGCTCCAGAAGATCCTCGGCCACAAGGACATCAAGATGACGATGCGGTACGCGCACCTCGCGCCGGCCGCCTACGCGGCCGACTTCGGGCGCCTCGGGTTCGAGCCGCCCCGGGCCGGCGACGTCGTGAGCATCAACGCGGGCACGGCCGTCGAACCTCTGCAAAGCCAGCCTGCGCACCTTGCAGAACCGGCTCGCTGATCTCCTCGTACAACCACGGAATGAGCACGAACGCCGTGGACGCCAGCAACGACCAGCAGGACGAGAAGCTCCGCTACGGCGGCGCGGCGAACCTCACCGGGCTCAAGATCCCCACGATCCAGTCGATGGTGTGCCGGAAGCAGATCCCGCACTACCGGCTCGGGAAGCGGCTCGTCGTCTTCTCCAAGTCCGAGCTGACCGCGTGGATGAACGCGCGGCGCGTCGCCGTCCGGTAGTCCGTGCCGGCCCGCGTACCTCGGCGCCGCCTGTTCGGCTCGCCACGGATCCGCCCGTCGGATGTCCGGGGCGCGTTCCGCGAGCCGTGCGCCGAGGCGTCGGTCTTCACCGCGGCCATCGAGTCGATGCTCCGCGCGGAGCGGCAGCCCGGCTACCGCACCTACTTCTACACCTTCACCACCGCGTGCTCGGGCAGCCACGAGCGCCTGCTCCGCGATCTACGGCGCCAGCTCGATCTCCTCCAGCAGTCGAGGGCGTGGCGCCGCCTGGCGGACGCGGTCTGGGTCGTTGCGGACGACCGCCGAGAGGACCCGCACGTTCACGCCGTCGCGCTCCTGCCGCCCGGGATGCCCCGCGCCGAGCTCCGGTCGGCGTGGCGGGGCGGCATCTCCAACGCCAAGCGCGTGACCGGCACCCCCGAGCGTCTCGGCGCTTATCTTGCCGTGCAGTGGGCGCCCCGCGCTGGCAGGTCCCCGGAACGGCGGAGGAAATGGGGCAGGAAGCGTCGGTCAGGGCAGGGCCTTGCTTGTACCCATCTTCATCTCCTTCCCGGAGATCTCCCTCTCCCTTCCCCAGGGGCCGAGGGTGGGGCTCCTCGTTGTGCCCCCCGTCGCGCCCCCGATGCCCGGCAGCGCACGGCGGGAGCGGGAGGAGGCGCCGAGCCGTTCGCGACGGTCGTAGGCCCGATGCCCGCGCCCCGTACTCCCGGGCGCGCCAGCGCCGGGGAGCCGCACAGCGGGGGGCGACGGGCTGAAGGGCCGCAGGCCGGAGCGGATGGCGAGGTGCCCCCGCACCGAGGGAGCCCTGCGCTGCCTCCCGTCGAAATTCCACGTCTACCTCGTGAACTACGACGTCGACCTCAAGGAGTGCCACAACATCACGCACCTATCGTGAAGCCTCATCCCACCCGGAACCACCAAGGAGCCGCCATGCAGAAGCCGAACTTCCCGAAGAAGCCGCTGAACCACCCCGACCACGTCACCGCCCTCATCAAGGAGGGCAAGGAGGCCATGATGAAGAGGCAGATGAAGATGATGATGAAGACGATCAAGGAGAACATCGAGGGGGGCGTCATGGCCGCCCTCGGCCAGGCCGCGGCGGTGGCGCCCGACCTCGAAGGCGCCGCGGCGGAGATCGCCAATGCCGCGGAGAAGATCACCAAGGACATCATCGCGAAGGCCAAGGCCGTCCTGGCGCAGCACGACGACGACACGGCCGGCGCGGCCTCGGGCAAGGTGGTCCCGATGCCCTTCCGACCCCCGGTCACCGTGCCTGAGCTCCCCGTCGCAGTGAACGGCGCGCCGCCCCCGTTCATCGCGCCCATCTCGATGCCGGCGCCCCTGCCCGCCACGGTGGCGCTGGAGACGGTGGCGAAGGGCATGGACGAGCTGCGCGGCGGCGTCACCAACGAGGCGAAGGAGGCGCACGCCCCCGTGGCTCCGCCTCCGTTCGTGCCGCCGGCCGGGCCCGAGATGCACTGCACCGCGTTCGCCATCGACGACGCAGGTCACGTCTCGACATCCTGGGCGGCCGGACCTGCACCTATCCCCCAGCCCTTCGACCTGACCACGCTCCTGCCCAGGCCGAAGTCGTAGGTGCCGGCGGCGGTGCCCGCGTGCTTCTCCGAGTGGACCGCCTCGCCGACCGTGGCCTGGAAGCCGAGCCCCCGGTTCACGGGCTCGGTCTGCCCCATCAACGTCCAGAACCCGACCACCGGCGAGTGGTTCCATCCGGTGGAGGTGCAGTAGGCCCGCACGCGGTTCCAACTCGCTCACACTGGAAACCCTTTTTCCAGGATCCCGCGCCGAAGTGTCTGGACGCATATCTAGCAAATCCGCGTGGTTACGCCCAAACTGGAAAAGCGTGTTTCCACCTTCGCGGCCTCGGGGGTGCCGAGGGCTATCGGTCGAGGCCGTCGCTCCAGGCGAAGGCCTCTGTGGGTGGTGGGCGCC
>JAKAHF010000665.1 GCA_021815245.1 Actinomycetes bacterium | reverse complement strand
CTCGACCGCATGAACGTCGGCGACTTGGTCCCCGGCATCATCTCCAACATCGTCGACTTCGGCGCGTTCGTCGATCTCGACGGCATCGATGGCCTCATCCACATCTCCGAGCTCTCCTGGAGCCATGTGAACCATCCGTCGGAAGTGCTGACCATCGGCCAGAAGGTCGAAGTCCGCGTGCTCGATATCGACCGCGACCGCCAGCGCATCTCCCTGGGCCTCAAGCAGACCCAGAAGGATCCTTGGCAGCAGGTCTTCGAGAACCGCCAGGTCAACGAGATCGTTCACGGCCAGGTCACCAAGCTGGTCTCGTTCGGTGCCTTCGTCGAGATCGAAGAGGGTGTCGAGGGTCTCATCCACATCTCCGAGCTTGCTCAGCATCATGTGGAAGACCCGTCCGAGATCGTGCGGCCCGGCCAGGAAGTCAACGTCAAGATCATCGAGATCGATCCCGAGCGCCGTCGCTTGTCGCTGAGCCTCAAGCGCCTCGAGCCCGAGTACCGCATCCATGAGGATGCTATGGCCGAAGAAGGCGAAGAGGAAGAATACGAAGAGGGCGAGGCCGAGCAGGTCGTCGACGAAGCTGCTGAGCAGGTCGAAGATCAGGCCGAAGAGCAGGCCGAAGATCAGGCTGAGGAGCAGGCTGAGGAACAGGCCGAGGAACAGGCCGAAGAGGCCGAAGCCGAGGTGGCCGAGGCTGTCGCAGAGCCGGCCGCCGAACCGTCGGACGAGTCCGAAGAGGCTGAAGCCTAGAGCCGTTTGACCTACAATTGAGTCAGCAAGCGGGGGCGCCGTCCGGCGCTCCCCGTGTTTTTCGGAGGCATCATGAGCCAAGAAGTGCGCCGCGTTGTCGCGGTGGGCCTTACCGGAGGTATCGGCGCGGGAAAGAGCACGGCTCTCGGCTTGTTCGCCGAGGCGGGAGCCCTAGCTCTCTCGGCCGATGCGATGGTGCACGACCTCTACGCACAGGCCCGGGTCGTCGCGAAGATCGCCGACCACTTCGGCTCCCAGGTTCTCGATGAGGGCGGGGCGGTCGACCGGGGCGCACTGGCGAAGCGCGTGCGCCGGCGCCGCAGCGAGTTACGGTGGCTCGAGAACTTGACTCATCCGCTCGTCGCAAAGGACATACGCCGCAAGATCGAGTCGGCCCCCACCGGGTCGGTCGTCGTGTGCGAAGTGCCACTCCTCTTCGAGGCCGGCTACGAAGGGCTGTTCGACCTGCTCGTGACCATAGAGGCGGGTAGCGATGTACGCCGTGCACGCTCGGTACACGGCTTCGACTTGGGACAGTTCACAGAGCTTGAGAGTCTGCAGGCATCCACCGAACAGCGAGTCGCGCGGAGCGACCTGGCCTATTTCAACGACGGCGACATCGACCAGATGAGGGTCTTCGTCGACGGCGCATTCAGGCAGGCGCGCGCTCTGCTCCACGGGACCGAGGAGTGACCTTTCGCATACAGTCGGAGTACAGTCTGCAGGGCGATCAACCGCAGGCTGTCGCGAAACTGGTGGAGGGCGTCAAGCGGGGTGACCGCTACCAGACACTGCTGGGAGTGACGGGGTCGGGCAAGACCTTCACCATGGCCAACATCATCACCGAAGTGGGCAAGCCGGCCTTGGTCATGGCCCCCAACAAGACCCTCGCCGCGCAGCTCTGCAACGAGTTTCGAGAGTTCCTGCCCGACAACGCGGTAGAGTACTTCGTCTCGTACTACGACTACTACCAGCCTGAAGCCTACCTGCCGTCCACCGACACCTACATCGAGAAGGACTCCTCCATCAACGAGGAGATCGACAGGCTCCGCCACGCGGCGACCTCCAACCTGCTGATGCGAAGCGACGTGGTCATCGTCGCCTCGGTGTCGTGCATATACGGCCTGGGTTCTCCGGCGGAGTACCTGGGGCAGGTGGTGTTGCTCAAGGAAGGCGACGATATCAGTCGCGATGAAGTGTTCGCGAAGCTCGTGCGAATCCACTACGAACGCAACGACGTCGGGTTCAGTCGGGGCAAATTCCGCGTGCGGGGCGACAGCTTCGAGGTTTGGCCCGCCTATGATGACTACGCCCTGCGGGTCAGCCTGTGGGGTGACGTGGTCGAGGAGATCGTCAAGGTCGATGTGCTGACCCAGGAGGTGGTCGCCCGTCTGCCGGCGGTGGCCGTCTATCCGGCCACGCACTTTGTGACTTCCGACGACGCGATCGAGCGCGCGGTGAGTGAGATCGCCGAGGAACTCGAACTGCGTGTCGCCGAGCTCGAGGCCCAGGGCAAGCAACTCGAGGCCTTTCGTCTGCGGCAGCGCACCCAGTACGACATGGAGATGCTGCGGGAGCTGGGCTACTGCAACGGCATTGAGAACTACTCGCGCATCCTCTCGGGCAGGGCGCCCGGCGAGCCGCCCTACACCTTGCTCGACTTCTTTCCCGACGACTTCCTCGTCTTTCTCGACGAGTCGCACATGACCGTGCCGCAGCTACACGGCATGTACGAGGGAGACCGGAGCCGCAAGACCATGCTGGTCGACCACGGCTTCCGTCTGCCGTCGGCCCTTGACAACCGGCCACTCCGTTTCGCGGAGTTCATCGAGAAGGCGCCGCAGATGGTCTT
>JAKAHF010000664.1 GCA_021815245.1 Actinomycetes bacterium | reverse complement strand
CGATCTGGGCAGACCCCAGAGCAGCAGGGCCAGGGCGACTCCGGCAACCAGCAGCGGCATGGCCGCCCACCGCGGCCGGGCAGGCCAAAGCCGTGCGCCGCTCGAGCCGGCGCCGCCGCGAAACCGTCCGCTCTCGTGGGCGACACTAGTCAACGAGGCCTCCCGGCCCTACGCAGCCTGGCTACGAAGTAGACTAGCGCGCAAAGCCCCAGCAGCGCTACGGCCAGTCCCAGCCAGGCCGGCCAGAGCAGTCTGCCGCCATCGATCCCACCGCTCGCCGCCGATATCGATCCGGCCGGCGGGGTGGGGCCGGCGGCGGCCACGGAGTCCGGCGGCGCCGACGTGCCATAGGTCAAAGTCGTGTCAGACGAGACCGGCGGCGCGTGAGTCGCGCCCCCCACGGTTGTCGCGCTGGTTGACGCTCCCCCAGATGCGGGAACTGTGGTTTCGTCGGAGATGAGCTCGTCGAAGGTCAGAAACGTGGGTGCGAGCGCCGCATCGAGGTCGATCTCAGAGACGTAGGTCGTGCCGCTCTTCGTGCCAGGATAGGAATCCAGCACCTCGAACTCGATCCACTCAGCCGTGCCCGTGAGAGCGAACCGCTGGAGCGACGGCTCATCTTCAAGTCGTAGCACCTCGCTCGTGCCATCCGAAAGGGTCACCCGCATCGATTTGGGCCGGCCGTATTCGGCAAACGAGGTCAGCGTGTCATGGCGGCCAGGAAGGATGCGGAGTTCGCGGATGTCATTATTCGTGGCGATGTCGATCTGGAAAGAACGATCCTTCGGACGGGGCCCCACTTCCCAGAAGGTCTCGATCTGAGAGTCCACTGCCTCCCAGCCCACTGGAAAGCCGGATTCGTCGTTCTTCCAATGAGCAAACCGTCCATCGGCCATCGGCATCGGACCGAACGACTCAGGGATGCCGTCGGGCGTCGCCAACCATTGGTAGTTGAACCTCGTGAAATTCAGACGAACGTCATCGTTGTCGGTCGGTTCGTAGTCGGTATAGACCCACTGGTAGCTTCTTTCGCCGATCTTCACGTATGAATCGGGCTTGGTCGTCTCATGGTCGCTCAGTCTGTCCTCGATCCCCCAGCCACCGAAGTTGTCGGCCAGCGAGAAGCGCACGACGCTCTTGTCGATCGTGCCCTTCCAGCCCGCTCCGGTGTGCACCCAGTACGTGTACCAAGCCTGCCAACCGTTGACACGCTCCCCCCCGATGGTGAAGGGCGCATCGCTGCGACTGCCGGAGCTTGTAGAGGGCAGGGCTAGGTAGTTCACCGAGATAGTGGTTTCTCCGCGGGGAAAGGTGGCCTCGTGCAGAAAGTAGCCGAGTTCTGTCGGCGATGGTCCAAACGTGAGATCGTCCTGGCTGACCCCCCGGCCAAGCGTGACGGCAAGTGGCTTGCCATCTTGCCAGGCCCTGAACGCAACCGGTGGATTGCCGTTGCCGCCGGGCAGCGTGACGGCAAAGGGGAATCCCAGTTTGACCACCTGGGTGTCGCCTTCATTGAGGAACTTGAAGTCAATCCGGAACTCAGCGAAGGAGCGATAACAGACGGCCTGCACCGTCTCTGCCTCCATACGGATGTCGGTACTCTCTAGCGGGTAAACGAGACCGCCGACACCGCCTACGGCCGTGTCGTTGGCGAGCGCCGGGGGCGCCTGAATGGCCAGCGCCGCTATCACCGTGAGAAGCACGACCCCAGTCAACGCCGCTCGGACTCGGGTGAACCGGCGACAGTGGTCGAAGACACGACTTACAGACGGCAGAACTCCCATGATCCCCCCGATCGGTCTGCGTAGTGTGGCGCTGTTACGGACCGCACCTCCCCAAAGACGCGGCTTCCACTATACAAGGCGCCCGCGGGACCAACGCGCCCGGCGCCAATCTCCGAAGCCTCTGTCTCACACCGGCTTCGCGAACTCCACGTGTGTGTAGACGATGCGAAAGCCCAAACGTTCTATGTTGCGCTGCGACGCCCCTCCGGGCGCGGCTTCGGTGACGGCGAGCTCGCAACTGGCCGCCCGCGCCAGCTCGATGCGGTGCCTCTGGATGGCCTGCTGTATGCCGCGGCGCCGGTACCGCGGCAAGGTCGAGTCGCCCGACAGCCAACCCACGCCGCCGTCGACGACCAAGGCCCCTGTACCGGCAGGCTCGCCATCGACCCAGGCCAGGAGCAGTATGGCGTCGTCCTTGTCGGCCATGAGCCGGCCGAACTCCTCGTGCGCCGCCTGGGGAGCACTGTCGCCAAAGCCCTGGGCGGCGGCCCTACCCCAGATTTCGCGCTCTTCGGGCAGGCACACCCGCACTTCGAATCCCGCGTTGTCGAGATCGGGGCTCAGCTCGGCATGCTCGAGCGCCAACTCGGCCCGGGAACCTCCGGCATGCACGGGTCCACGGTGCTTCAATCCGAGCGCCAACACGTGCTCGAACTCAGTGGCGATCCAGCTCCTCCGGCCGAGCAGGTGAAGCAGCGAAGGATCGGCAAGTGGACAGATGGTCGTCACCGCGCCGGCACCGCGCCTGTGGTAGAACGCTTCCAACTCCACGACAGCTTCCTCGTCGACGGGGCCCGACATGCCCAGGCCGACGGCTCCGTT
>JAKAHF010000663.1 GCA_021815245.1 Actinomycetes bacterium | reverse complement strand
ATAGCCGAAGTGGATATCGGGCATGGCCAGCGAACTGGTGATGACGCCGGGTAGGTGCGCCACGTTGGCCACCTGGGTCAGGCTCTGGTCGTTGCGCAGCGATTCGACGAGTCTGCTGTCGGCATAGACCCTTCCGGGCACACGCATGCCACCCGTGGGGGGTATCTCCCAGAGCCAGTCGCTCAGTTGCTTCAGGATGGGCGTCACGTCTCTCGGGACTACACGTCGAAAAGCACAGTTGCGCGCCAACCGCCTTCGGGCAGTTCCTCGGCGGTCAGCTGATGGTAGGTCACCGCTTTCACCTCTGAGAGGACGGTGTGGTACTCGTGGTTGAGAATGTCGCCGCCCAGATCAACCGAAACCTTGACGCGATCGGCCTGCTTATCGACCCGCACCTTCGCGTGCACGGCCACGAAGGCCTCGGTCTCGAACTTGTAGAGGGCCTCAGAGAGCAGGGCCCGGAGCGCGTCAGACACGCTCGGGCCCTGCACCTCTATATGGCGGTGCGAAGTCGTCTCGAAGTCCTCGAGCAACGCAAGCTGGTCGTAGAGCGCGAACAGCGCGTTCTCGAACAGCCCGGGCAGATCGCGACCGTATATCTCCAAGAAGATGTCGGCCGGGTGCTCGAGCTCGCCATACGCGTCGGCGCGCTCAGCTGATTTCCACCGGTTAGCCGGCGTTTCCATTCTTACCTGGCGAGCACGCGAGGCTCGGCTTCGTCTTCTTGGCTGGCACCAGGATCTGATCGATCACAGCGCGCACATGGTCGGCGTAGCAGACTCTCAGGCCCGTGAGCAGATCCTCGCCCTTCATCTCAGCGATGTCGGGCTGGTTGCGCTCGGGCAGGAAGACCCGCTTGATGCCGGCCGCCTGCGCCGCCAACACCTTCTCTTTGATGCCTCCGACGGGAAGCACTTGGCCGGTGAGGGTCACCTCGCCTGTCATAGCCGCGGTCGGCTCGACCGCCCGTCCGGAGACCATGCTCGACAGGGCGACCGCCATGGCCACGCCCGCCGAGGGGCCATCCTTGGGCACCGCGCCGGCAGGCACGTGCACGTGGATGTCGCGCTTCTGGAAGAACTCGTCTTCGGCGCCCAGTTGGTCGGCGATGCTCCGCACGTAGGTGAGCGCCGCCTGGGCCGACTCCTTCATCACGTCACCGAGTTGCCCGGTGAGGATGAGCCGGCCGTTGCCCGGCATAGCTCGCGCCTCGATGAACAGGATGTCGCCCCCGGTCGGTGTCCACGCCAGTCCGGTGGAGACGCCCGGCTCGCTCGTGCGTTTGGCGGTCTCGCGAAAGACCTTCTGCCTACCCAGGAACTCGACCACCTGCTTCTCGCCGACCGTGAGCCGTTTGCGGCCCTCCTCGGCGACCATGCGCGCGAATTTGCGGGCGACGGTGCCGATCTGGCGTTCGAGGTTGCGCACGCCGGCCTCGCGGGTGTAGCCCTCGATAACCGATCGTAGCGCGGCATCGGTCACGTTGAGCTGCCCCGGCTTGAGACCGTTGCGCTCCACCTGGCGGGGCACGAGGTACCGGCGGGCGATGTGGAGCTTCTCCTCCTCGGTGTAGCCGGCGATGGAGATGATCTCCATGCGGTCGCGCAGCGGACCGGGGATGGTATCGAGCACGTTGGCCGTGCAGATGAACATCACCTTGGAGAGGTCGAACGGCAGATCGAGGTAGTGGTCGCGGAAGCTCGTGTTCTGCTCGGGATCGAGCACCTCGAGCATGGCGCTGGAAGGATCACCCCGCCAGTCGGCGCCCATCTTGTCGATCTCGTCGATCATGAAGACGGGGTTGGAGCTGCCCGCGTCCCTGATGGCCCGGATGATCGTGCCGGGCATCGCACCCACGTACGTGCGGCGGTGTCCCCTGATCTCCGATTCGTCGCGCACGCCACCCACACTGATGCGGATGAACTTGCGCCCCATGGCTCGGGCGATGCTCTTGCCGAGACTAGTCTTGCCCACGCCGGGAGGCCCGGCGAAACAGAGGATCGGTCCGCTGACCTCGCTCTTCAGCTTCTGCACCGCGAGGAACTCGAGAATGCGGTCTTTGACGTCCTTGAGGTCGTAGTGATCCTCGTCGAGGATGGTCCGCGCGTCGGCGATGTCGATGTGGTCCTCGGTAGCGACTGCCCAGGGCAGCGACAGGATCCAGTCGAGGTAGGTGCGGATGACGCCGTATTCGGCGGCGGCAGCCGGCAGCTTGGCCAGCCGGTCGAGCTCACGCCGAGCCTGCTTGTCGACCTCCTCGGGCAGGCCGGCTTCGTCGATGCGCTTGCGCAGCTCGTCGACCTCGGCCTGGGTCTCGTCGGTCTCGCCCAGCTCGTCCTGGATGGCCTTCATCTGCTGGCGCAGCAGGTACTCGCGCTGGTTCTTGTCCATCTCCGATTGAACCTGGTCTTGAATCTTCGAGCCGAGCTCGAGGACCTCCAACTCGCGGTTCATGAGCGCCGTCAGGGCGCGCAGCCGGCGTGACAGGTCGGTCTCTTCGAGGAGCTTCTGCTTGTCCTCGGTCTTGAGCCGCATCGTCGAGGCGATGAAGTAGCCGAGCGTGGCCGGATCGTCGATGCTGGCGGCGGCCATCTCGAGCTCATCGGGTAGA
>JAKAHF010000662.1 GCA_021815245.1 Actinomycetes bacterium | reverse complement strand
GCGTCCGCCCGAGTCCCCTGCGTAGCTCCTGGCCGCTGCAACAAGTCCCCTTGGACCGTCTCAAAATCGTGCCAATCTTTGCCACTTAGCTGCGCCCCAAATTTCCGCGCGCGCTCGGGGTCGCTAAAGCTTGCGCTTGTGCAAATCACCTGAAGGCGATCGGCGGGTATGTTGAGACGAGTTCGAAGGCGCCTGATGAGCAACGCAACCTCAGCGCCAGCAGCGCCTCGGTACAGGTGCGCCTCGTCGATCACCAGCAGGAATGTCTCGCGCGGATTATCGCGGAGCCATTCGCGCGTTCGGTCGAACACCGGGCGCTCAAGGGGCCGCATCAGCATGTACTCGAGCATCGAATAGTTCGTGATGAGAACGTCTGGAGGGGCTTCGTGGAGCTCGTGACGAGTGAGGAGTTCCGGATCGGCGGGAAGCGTGACGCAGCGCCTGAACGCCTTCGTCATGGGGTCGCGCCACCGCGCACCCGTCTGTCCATACCACGACAGCAGATCGGGCTTAGCTGGCCACTTGCCGCGTCGCTTCAGTTCGGTGACCAGCTTCCTTGCGGCTTCTTGCTGGGCCGACGGCGCGTCATTGGCCAACTCCAGGTTCCGCACGTAGTACTTGCCGATTGGTTTGAGACGGTCCTGATCTTTCTTCTCGGTGCGAACGCCTGGATAGAGGGTGCGACTCGTGTACCTCGCAAATCTGGCCGGTCGGCCGGCCCAATTCATGAAGCGCCCGACCACGCGCGGGTCGCCCATCAACAATCGCAAGCGGCCCAATTGGTCGTTCACAAGAGCGTTCATTGGGTAGAGCACCAAGGCCCGCACTGCAGAGGTGTCGTGGAATTCCTGCCCCTTGGAACTGGCCTCGCGCGCCAGCTTGCCGAGAATCGGGAGAAGGAAGCACTCCGTCTTTCCAGAACCCGTTCCCGTCATCACGACTAAACTGCGGCCGTCGACCAGCGACGACTTCAACGAACTCGCCTGGTGTTGGTACGGCGGATCATAAAGAAGCTGCGGTAGCTCTCCATCCGCCTTCGTAACGGTAGCAAGGAGATCGAGCACCGCGGGATCAAGCCCGAGTTCCGAAAAGCGGCGCCCCTCTTTGTACCGGGTAGTACTCTCGAGGTAGGGCCGTTGATGGATGACGCCCACCTCCTCCAACAGTGTTCGGCGCTGCCCCACGAGAGTCGGATGGCTCACGTGGTAGGTGGCTTCGATGTAGTCGCAGAGCACGTGGTGAAGTTGCTCTATCGTCGCGCCGATCGTTTCGGACATTCGCCCACCTTCGAATTCGCAAGTGTGTCAGCGTGTTTCGGAGAGCCACAGAGCGTCGCGTAGAAACTGAACCTCTTCGGCAATTTCGGTGTCGGTGAAACGATATGCGAAAAGACACCCGCTGGATGGAGTCGGCTCACCAATCACATCCCACTTGCGCTGAACCCACATCGGCACCGGCGAGAACAATTGGAGCACGCGAGCGCCACGGACGCCCTGGCGAACGCGAAACTCCTGCGGTTCTCCTCGTCGAGCGTCCACCGCCATCTGGGCGAGCCACGCTTCGTCACAGCCGCGCAACCGGCTTCCCTTAGCCGGGAAATCGACAAATCGCTCGGCGATTCCTTGGTTGACGTGAACGTAGCACCACAGATCCGCTCCATAGGCCTGACGCCGGCGGGCCACAAATCGACCGCTCTGGGCGTGCAACTCCGTCCAGCGACCGCGATAGTAGCGAACCGGCCGGGACGGATCCAGGAGCATCAGGCTGGGTACGTCGCCCGACGGAGGCGCTTCATCAAGCAACACGTTGAGACGGGATAGGAGTTTCTCCGGTGTGAGCTGTGGTGGCGCCTTGAGCCAGCGGTCGTATGACAGCTCAATCAGGCCGAGCCCCGCCAACGCTGCGCGAAGGTCCTCCCCGTCCCGAGGGACCAGGCGGCGCACATGACTGGCGTATTCGATTCGCGTGTCGAGATCGTCCGGGAGAGGAGAGCGTTGATCCGGCGTGATGCCGAGTAGAATCGCCGCGCCACTTTGCCGCCTCACAAAGCTCGGAGGAGCCGGGTACAGCAACACTGCAGCGCGACCGTCCTCGTTCAACTCGCGCTGTTCTATCAAGTCTCCCTGAGCCACGACCGCGTCAAGCGTCGCTTCAACCGATTCCTTGAATCCATTCACATCGCCAACGAGGCCATCCATGGGCCGAACGACAGCCTGGACGAGCTTCGAGGCTGCGCAAGGGCAAAGAAAGCCCGCCGCGCGCCGCAGCGCGGCGGCGACGGCCTCTGTCGCCGTGAGGTCCACGGCGGAGGCGTCGAGACCCAATTGTGCGACGGCTGCCGCGTGGACGTCTGACGGAGAGATCACTTTCACCTGCGCGACTCCCACTTCCAGCCCGCGTAGACGCTTCGCGGATCTAGGGCGCTCGGCGTGGTGCGTCTATCGATTGCCAGGGCCAAGAAGCGCGCGGCTCTCGGGATCGCTGGGAGGGAGAGAAGAATCCGTATCCCTTCGAGCAGGTGTGCGCCGGCCCATTGGGGAACACAGCCAGGCTCACTCGCCATCCGTAACGCGCATTCTGATAACCATTCGGGGTGCTTCGGGTCTTCATTATC
>JAKAHF010000661.1 GCA_021815245.1 Actinomycetes bacterium | reverse complement strand
CCGGCCGGCAGCATGTGGCGGAGCGACATGATGTTGCCCAGGTCGACGAGGGCGCTGATGGAGGGTAGCTCGTCGCCCCGTCCGGCGCGGCGGGCCATGGCCTCGATTGACGACCGGAATTCCGACGGCTTGGCCCCGAACGCCCGGTAGGCCTCGCGCCACGCCTTGATGTGGGGTTCCTCGGCGATCTGCTCGACGTTCACCCGGGTGCGCACCGAGGCCTCGGCCTCGCGCATGAGCTGGATGAGCTCGGGCGACGAGGGGCCGTTGGTGACCTCATGGGCGATGACGACGCCGCGCACGTACCCGGGGTATTTCGCGAAGATCTCGGGTGCGATGCTGTAGCTGAAGTGTTCCATGGCGGCAGTGCCCCCTGGTCGGATAATGTCTACCAGCAGCCGATTGTAGCGCCTCGCGGCCGGTGTCGCCCTGAGGTTGCCCGACGAGCCGTCCTTGCCGCCCGCGCCGCCTCTGCGCTACCTTTTGAGAGAGTGACCGTTCGTGCACCCACCGCACGCAGCAGCAAGGAGTCCCCATGCGGATCGACGTACCCTGGAGCACCACAACGACCCCCGTCGAGGTCGACGACCATCGCGTAGCCGGGGTGCTGTCGGCCAACGTGGGCAGGGCCGACGACCCCGAGGGGATACTGCGTGACGCCGTGACCGCCTCAGGCTCCGACTTCGAGGCCTTCCTGGTGGGCGCGCCGTCGCCGCTCCTCATCGTGGTCAACGACGGAACCCGTCCGACACCCACCGCTGAGGTGCTCCGGGTGCTGCGTCCCGCGCTCGAGGCCTGGCTTGCCGGCGGCGATCGCAAGCTCGATTTCATCGTCGCGACCGGCACGCACCGGGGAGCGCTGGCCGAAGAGCTCGACACGATCTTCGGCGCCGATATCGTGGCGGCTCACGCGGCGCGCATCCACTCTCACAACGCCAAAGCCAAGGACGAGCTGGTGAGCATGGGCCGCACCGCCCGTGGCACCGATATCCAGGTGAATCGTCTGCTGGCCGAGGCCGGCAGTGTCGTCGTCATCAACTCCGTCGAGCCGCACTACTTCGCTGGCTATACCGGGGGCCGCAAGTCGCTCTTTCCCGGCATCGCCGGATACGAGACCGTGTGGGCCAATCACAAGCTGTCTATGCAGTCCGGCTCCGAGCTACTCATGCTCGAGGGTAATCCCGTGCACGAGGACCTCATGGAGCAGCTCGCCGTCGGCATCGCCGGCAAACAGGTGTACTCGGTGCAGTTGGTGCTCGACGAGGACCATCACATCGGCTTCGCCGCCGCCGGTGACCTGGAGTCGTCGTGGCGCCGGGCCATGGCCGTGGCCGACACGCAGTTCGTGCTCGAGATCGAGCGCCCCTACGAGGTGGTCGTCGCCGTGGCTCCGCACCCCATGGACTGCAACTTCTACCAGACCAACAAGGCCATCCAGGGCGGCGCGCTGGCCCTCGCCGACGGTGGGGTGCTCATCGTGGTCTCGGAATGTCCCTTCGGACTGGGAGAGAACCAGACATTGTTCGACATGCTCTCCGCGGCCGATTCCCCGGGTGACGCCCTGACCCGCGCCAACCTCGAGGAGTACAAGCTGGGCGTTCAACAAGCCACCCGCATCGCCGCCATCCTCGAGCGCGGGGAGATCTGGGCGGTCACCTCGCTCAAAGGAGACGACGTCACAGCCATGTTCATGAGGCCGTTTGCCTCAGTGCAAGAGGCGGTCGACGCGGCGCTGGACAAGATGGGCTTCGGCGCACGCGTGCTTTTCTTGCTGCAATCGAGCATCACCGTGCCGCGCGTGGCGGGTCCCGCGGGACGCGTTTGAGTCGTTCTCGACGGCCTCGAGACGAGCTGTCGAAAACGGCGCGAAGATCGCCCTTGCCTGCTTGAATCTCTTGAGGCCTTTGAGTATCATGCTTGCTCGCCTCTGCACGGGGTTATTCGTGTGGGAGGGTGCCCGAGAGGCTAATGGGGGCAGACTGTAAATCTGTTGCGGAAGCTACGGAGGTTCGAATCCTCCCCCTCCCACCTCAGGCCCCGGCAGTGGCGAAATATGGGCGGTCAGCGAGAGGCTGGCTCATCGGGCCTCCATAGCTCAGTTGGCAGAGCACTTCCATGGTAAGGAAGGGGTCTTCGGTTCAAATCCGAATGGGGGCTCCATCACCCGTAGCGGGATGGGGTTCGCCGGTGAACGGCGGCCGCAACGTCAGCGCCAGACGGGTTGTGAAGACGGGGCGGCGTAGCTCAGTCGGTCAGAGCAGCGGAATCATAATCCGCGTGTCAGAGGTTCGAGTCCTCTCGCCGCTACTTCCGTCTGTGGTAGCATGCACAGGTATTTTGACAACTAGGAAGTGGTGAAGTAATGCGGGTACGTGTGACGATGGCTTGTCAGGAGTGCAAGCACCGTAACTACACCAGTATGAAGAACAAGCGCAACGATCCCGAGCGCATCGAACTGCGGAAGTACTGCAAGTGGTGCGACACGGTGACGGTGCACAAGGAGACCAAGTAGTCTAACCCCGGTAACGGGTAGGCGTGACGCAGGGCAGTAGCTCAGCTGGTAGAGCACCGGTCTCCAAAACCGGTTGCCGGGGGTTCGAATCCCTCCTGCCCT
>JAKAHF010000660.1 GCA_021815245.1 Actinomycetes bacterium | reverse complement strand
GCCTTGGCCACGGCCGGCTACGGCACGGCTCTCGGCGTCATCCGGTCGGTGTACGCGCGCAATCCCCATCTCAGAGTGATGGCCGACGAGACCAGGCCGCTTCTGCAGGGGGCGCGACTCACCGCGTGGGAGCTGTGCAAGGACGGCATCCCGGTGGAGCTGATCACCGACAATATGGCCGGCTATTTCATGCGGCAGGGGGCGATCACGCACGTGGTGGTCGGCGCCGACCGTATCACGGCGAACGGAGATGTCGCCAACAAGATCGGCACCTACACGGTGTCGGTGCTGGCCAGGGAGCACGGCATCCCGTTCTACGTCGCCGCTCCGTTCTCGACGGTCGATCTCTCGCTGGGCGACGGCAGCATGATCCCCATCGAGGAGAGGGCCGCCTACGAGGTCACGGGGTTCGGCGATGTGTGCTGGGCGCCGACAGACGTGAAGGTGCGCAACCCGGCCTTCGACGTCACCCCGGCGAAGAACATCACCGCCATAATCACCGACCGCGGCGTGGCGTTGCCGCCGTACGAAGAGAGTCTGAGAAAGGCTGCCGGGCAGTGACGTCGCACCGGCAGCCTCGACACCCATAGGAGGCCACATGAGGGTCATGATCATGGCCGCGGGCATCGGCACGAGGTTGCGTCCGCTCACCGATCTCATGCCGAAACCGATGGCGCCCATCGTGAACAAGCCGGCTCTGTACCACATCCTGCGTTTGCTTCATGCGCATGGGTTCCGTGAAGTCGTCATCAACCTCCACCATCTCCCCGACCAGATTCGCGAGTACTTCGGTGACGGCACGGCCATGGGCATGCGCATCGAATACTCCTACGAGCGAGAACTGCTCGGCACCGCCGGTGGCGTCAAGAGCAATGCCAAGTTCCTGGGTGGCGACACGTTTCTCGTGATGAGCGGTGACGCCCTCACCGACATCGACCTGACGGGCCTGATCGCCGCTCATCGCCGCTACGGGTCCATCGCGACCATGGCGGTCAAGGAAGTGTCAGATCCAAGTCTGTACGGTGTCGTCGTGGCCGACGACGAAGACCGCGTGGTCGGTTTTCAGGAGAAGCCGACTCGCGAGGAGGCCCGTTCGAGGCTGTGCAATTGCGGCATCTATGTCTTCGAACCGGCGATCCTCGATGAGATCGCCGAGGGGCAGTTCGACGATTTCGGCAAGCGTGTCTTCCCCGATCTCCTGCGCAAAGGCGTGCCGTTCTATGCTCATGCCGTGCGCTCCTATTGGAGCGACGTGGGCAACCTGGGCGAGTACATGCGCGGCAACGGTGACGCGCTCGCCCGCCGGGTCGATATCGACATTCCCGGGCTTGAGGTTCGGCCCGGTGTCTGGATCGACGATGAGGCTCAGCTGGCGGCCTCCGCGCGTATCGAGCCGCCGGTCGTCATCGGCCGGCAGTGCCGCATCGGTGAGGCGGCTGTCATCGAGGGTCCGTGCGTCATCGGCGAAGAGTGTATTGTGGGGGCAGAAGCACACGTCGCCAGGTCGTTGATCCTGGAGCGCACGGTCATCGCGCGAGGGCAGGTGGTTCTCGACGGCATAATCGGGCAGCGAGTGCTGTAGCCGGCGGCTAGCCGACGCGGAGGGTGGGACATGGAAGGTGCCACCATAGCTCCCGGCAGGTCCAGCCTGACGGCCTTCGCCGAGCAATTTCGGCAGTGGGTCGTCGAGCCCGTGCTTTCTGTGCTCTTTCCACCACGGTGTGTTGGTTGTGGTGACTTCGAATCGTATTTGTGTGATGCGTGCCGCGAGAGCTTGGCGCACATCACGGCCGACGCGTGTCCCCGGTGTGGCGAGCCTGGAGCGGCGGCCTCGATGCATGGCCGCTGCGCACAGTGTGTCGACAAACAACTCAACTTCGCCGCCGCACGCGGTGCGTTCCGGCATGAGGGTTTGGCCCGCAGGCTTGTCGCCGAGTTCAAGTTCGGCGGTCAGCCGGTTCTGGGCAGAGTCATGGCCGAGCTGGCCTATCCGGCCTTCGCCGGCTTTCTCTCGTCGCTGCGGGTGCCGCCCGAACGTCTGATCGTCACTTGGGTTGCGTGCCGGCGCTCGGCGGAGCGCGAGCGCGGCTACAACCAAGCCGAGCTCCTGGCTCGGGGTCTGACCCGTCTGTGCGCCCCTGAAGCCCGGCCCTCAGGCCCCGTTGCGCTTGTCGCGAAGACCCAGGCCACGAAGAACCAGAAGGGGTTGAGCCGGGCCGGCAGGCAGGGCAATCTGCAAGGCGCCTTCGAGTTCGCCCCGGGGGCGGCGACCCGGCTGGGCCCCGACACAGCCGGCATCGTGCTGGTCGACGACGTGTACACCACCGGCGCAACGGCTGGCGAAGTCTCCGCGGTCTTGACTCAGAGCACGCGATTGCCCGTTCATGTTTTCACCTTTTCGCGCGCCGTGGTCAGAGGTTCCGAGCGTCATGACTGAAGTGTGGCGAAAGCAATGGGAAAGGAGGTTTGTGCTATCTTTCAACGTTCTGCGGAAGGGCGCAAACGACCCCGCAGAGTGGTTCCCAGAGGTATTCTACCTACCGCGAGTCAAGGAGTAGGACCGTCGTGAATCTCACGGTCAAAGGCAGGAATCTGGTTCTCACCGACGCCATCGGG
>JAKAHF010000659.1 GCA_021815245.1 Actinomycetes bacterium | reverse complement strand
CAGGGCACCTGACGTCCGCCAGGCCCGTGCCGTCCATCCCGCGGGAGCGGACCGCGCTGCCATCGACCGCTCTGCGATAGGATGCCGATTCGATCACTGGCGAGTGGCCAAGCGGTAAGGCGCCTGACTCTGGATCAGGAGATCGAAGGTTCGAATCCTTCCTCGCCAGCCACGCCCTGAGCACGAACGAGCCGCCCCCGACCCACTCCGACGGGGCTTTCGTGGCGCTTGACAGCCACGCCACCGAGACAGGGCGTCAGGAAGCTGCGCTTACCGGCGCCAGCACCTCCCGCTGGTGAAAGGGATCCGGCCACACAGTACCCGGCGCATTTGGGCCGAGTCAATGCGCCGTATGCGTCGGCCGGAGGCTTGACCGGGCCACGCGCGGCGCCCTACTGTCCGTGTGCGTCCCAACGGGTGAAGCGGGGGTCAGTCAATGCGAGCGCGTCGTGGGCGGGCACGATGCTGGCGAGGAGTTTCCGCGTGGAGCGGGCTTGTGCTGCTCGCCCTCCTCGTCGCCGCCTGCGGCTCGACGGCTTCACCGACGCCGAGGGGGTCCACCTCTTCATCGCTGCCGACGGCGCTCCCTGCGACTGCGAGCGTTGTCCCCACGTCAGCTACGACCTCGGCAGCTCCCGCCTCGGCGGGGGCAAGTGCGGGCCTCACCGTCGTCCTCACCTCGCCGCCACCCCGGCCACCCGCCGGTTTGGCCGACCCGAGCACACCCGCGTGGCAGCCGTCGACGGGCTTCACCCCCGATGCTGTGCGGGTGCTCACGGTGACCGCCCTGCAGGTGAGCTTGGCGCACTACCGTGCGCAGCACGGGGCCTACCCAACAACACTCATTGCACTCTTCCCGGCTGACGCACCGATCGGCCAGGACGGCCAGCCGATGAGCGGACCACCGCCTGCGTCCGACGGCTACAGGTATGCGGGAGGCGGGAGCACGTACCGCCTCTCGGTCGTCCTCGCCTCCGGTCAGACGTACGTCGTGGGGCCACCCACATGAAGCTCCGCCGCATCCTGCCCGCCCTCGGCCTCGTGCTCGGGCTCCTCGTGCCGCTCACGCCCGTGGCCGCCGCGGGGGCGCAGGTGCAGGTCGACAACAGCACGGGCAACGAGATCGCCCAGGGCGCCGTGCTGCGCGGCGATCCGGGCAGTGCCCTCGTCACGGTGACAAACGGTTACCACTTCTGGGCCGCCATCGACCGGCTCACCCCGGTCGGCCACGCCAATCTCCAGCCCGCCGCACTGACGGTCGACCTGGGTGGCCTCTACGCTGCGCTCGGGCTCGTCGGACCTTCCGCCACCGCGGCCTACACCGGCACCTTCGCCCCGGGCGGCACCGAGGGGGTACGGGTCCACTACGACTTCACGAGCGTCGGTGGCGGGGAGGCGATCGCCGCCAACCTCATCACCGTCATCGCCGATGCCGTGGGGGCGCAGCTCGCAGCCAGCTCCCCCACGGCGGTGGCGACCGCCCTGCAGCTCGTCACGAGCCTGCCCGGCTACGTCAGCTTCGTGCAGGCCATGCAGCAGCCCACCGCCCCTTCCATCTGGGGCCTCGTCAGCGCCATCGAGACGATGTTGGGCTCGGTAACCGGCCGCGCGGTGCTCATCGAGGCGCTCGCCGAGTTCGGGGTGACGGTCACCGACGCTGCGCTCCAGGCCGCCGCGAGCGTGGTCGGGGTTATCGACATGGCGCAGACCCTGATCGACCTGCTCTCCGCCTCCTGGAACGGGCACACCGACGGCTATGACACGTTCTGGCTGGCGGTGCCGAAAACGAGCCCGACGGCCAGTCCGACCGAAAAACCGACGCGCTCGCCACAGCCTCCGACGGCGCCCGCCGCGGTCAGGCTCACGTGGGTCGGCGAGGGAGACTGTCACCCCCCGCAGACCTTCCCTCCCGTGTACTGCGACATCCCTTTCACCCTCACTTGGGCTCGGGTGCCGGGAGCGACCCACTTCCTCGTCTACCGCACCAAGGTGGTCTTCAACTGCTCGTCGCGCAGGTGGACCACGAGCGGGCCGCCGTCTCTCGTCGGCAAGGTCGGTGCAGTCACAATCTGGTCGAGCAAGGCTAGACTCGCGCAACAGGATGCCCTCCTCTCCGTCGCGGCCGAGAACGCGGCCGGCACGTCAAAGGCGACCGGGGCAGACTGGCCAGTTGAGGGGCCGTGGGGGGCGTGCTCCGGAGTAACCCCATGAGATCCCCTGCCTGAGGCGGCGGTACGGAAGCGGCTGAGGCCATCCATGCAGCTCTCTCCGAGCCCTCGCCGACTGAAGCGACCACAGCGACAGGCGAGGCCACGATCCAGTTCGAACCCACACTTGACCCGGCTGCCCCGGAACCTCCTCGCAAGCCCTTGCACCGTCCATAGGGGTCGCCACCATCCCCCTCGAACGCCTGTGCCATCGGCTTGTGCGGGGACAACCGAGGTTGTGCGTCATCAACCGACCGCGCACGGCAGGCGCGCGTCTCAACCTTCCTGGCGAGCCGCCTCCCAGGTTGGACCACTCGCCCCGCGAAGTCGAGCTTCCCCTGGACCGTGATCGCGACCGACGATCGCCTATCGGCCGCCTCTTCCGCTTGCGATGCCGCCCTGTCGACCCG
>JAKAHF010000658.1 GCA_021815245.1 Actinomycetes bacterium | reverse complement strand
CCGGCACCAGCAAGTGCGGGATGCGATCATAGTGCGACAGCTCGACCTTCTTCGGGTCGATCATGATCATGCGCACCTTCTCAGGCGTGCTCCGCAGCAGCACCGACGAGACCAGGCAGTTGACGCAACCGCTCTTGCCCGAACCGGTGGTGCCCGCGATGAGGAGATGAGGCAGGCGCGTGAGGTCGGCATAGACGGCTTTGCCCGAGATGTCTTTGCCCAGCCAGACCATGAGCGGCCCGGCCGATTTGGGGAACTCCCGGTAGATGTCTCCCAAGGTGACGAAGTCGGGCCGTGAGTTGGGCACCTCGACCCCCACCGCCGACTTGCCGGGAATCGGCGCAAGGATGCGGATCTCGGTGGTCGCGAGCGCGTACGCCAGGTCGTCCTTGAGGGACGAAACCTTCGACACCTTCGTACCCGGGGCCAGATGGAGCTCGTAGCGTGTCACACGCGGTCCGACGACCATGCCGATGACCCGTGCCTGCACCCCGAACTGACCCAAGGCCTGGATCAACACGGCCGAAGTGTCGCGGTCGCCCGCGCCGGCCGGCGTCTGCGGCGTGCTCTTGCGCAACATGTCGGGTTCGGGGATGAGGTAGGCCGGCTCCTCGACCGGGAGTTCTATCTGGCGTGGCTGCCGCGCGAGCCCCGGAAGAGCCTCCTGACCGGCGGCTTCTTGCTCGTCATCGACCTCTTCGTAGTCAGTTTCGGCCGTCAGCGCGGTCCCTCCGTGCATCGACGATGTCGACACAGCGGGAGCCGTAGCCGGATTCGTCGCGACCGGCGGGCGCGTATCCTCGTGAGAACGCTCTCCCTGTGCGATCCTCACCCCATCGGGTGTATGAGCACTCTGACCCGGCGTAGCGGCCGTGGGCTCCGCGCCTGCCGCGTAGATATCGGCGAAGGCCTCCGCCCCGTCGACCGGGCTTCGCCGGCCGTTGCCTCGCTGAAGGGCCTCGTCCGATGGTGGGGCGGCCTGCATTCCACGGCCGCTCGTCCAGTCATCAAAAGCATCGCCGTAGACACCCGAATCGGTCGACACCCGTACCGACCCCGACTGCGTCGTTTGGTCACCCACCAGGTCGACCGGCCCGATCTGTGCCGCGTTCGCTATAGCGAACGGGTCGTCGAACGCTCCTCCCAGATGGGTACCGCCCCCCGCCTGCGCGCCACCCATTCGGGGATCGCGGGGAGCATGCGCCGGCCATTCGGCCGGTTCGAAGTCGAACGCCGCGTCGCGCTGACGATTCATGATGGCGGTGCGCTCCGCCACCACCTTGGCGGCCTCGCGCGTGCGTCCGCCGATCCAGCGTCCGGTGATGCCGGTCGTAAGACTGAAGCCGACCACTTCGAGCACCCAGGCGACGATGCCCACCCCCACGATGCCAAGAAGACCGTGGACCCCAGCGTACAGCGCCTCGCCGAGAGCCCCTGCCTTGCCCTGAAACTCGGCGCGCGCGAACAATTCAGCCGTGTGGTGTCCGAACGGCGGCACTCCCCCGCCGATGAGCAGCACGAGGCCTACCACGAAGACCAGCACGCCGAAGAACTGCGGCGACCGGCTCAACTTGTACGAGAGGATGGTGGTGATCCCGAGCGCTATGAGAATCAGAGGCGCGAGAAAGGCGAGCACCCCGAACGCCCACACCAGCCCGGTCTCGATGCCACGTCCCATGACGCCGGCCTTCTCGGTGGCTGCCAGGCAGAAGACCAAGAAGACCGCGATCGCGAACATGACCAGCACGGCGATCTCACGAGCCCTCTCCGGATGGTTATGAGCGCCCGGGCGGCGACTATTGGCAGGACGCGCGCCACCACGTGCTCGAGTCGACTTCGCGCCAGTGCCTGCCGGCTTCGCACGCGAGGCGGCACCGGTTGCTCTGCGTGTCTGCGAGGCAGGCCCGGTCGCCCGCGGAGAGACCGATGGTCCCGAGCGGCGCACTGTGGTCTTCCTCACTGTCTCGCTCTCACGCCCCACCGGCTACACCTCCACGATCACGGCAAGGATCATCGGCCTCCTGCCCGCCTCTTTGCGGAGGTATTTCTGCAGCACGTCGTGCACGCGCGTCTTGACGACCCCGGGGTCGTTCACCTGCAGCATCTCCTCGCTGGTGAGACATGCGGTCACCACCTGTTTGGCCTTGTCGGCCAATTCGTCCAGCCCGCCGGCGTGAGCGATGCCTCTGAAGACCACCTCGGGCTCGCCGACCATCGCGCCGTCTTGCGCGCTCCGCGCCACGACGACCATAACAAGTCCGTCGGACGCGAGATGCTGCCTGTCGCGTAAGACCAGATCGTGAAAGTCACCCATCGCGAAACCATCGACCAGGATCATGCCGGCCTGTACCTTGCCGGTGACAACGGCTTCTTCTCCGGTGAGCTCGAGCACGTCGCCATTCTCCATGATGAAGATGTTCTCACCGGCCATGCCCACCTGCCGCGCAAGCTCAGCGTGAAAATAGAGGTGACGATGCTCGCCGTGCACGGGCATGAAGAACTTGGGTTTCACCAGATTCAGCATGACCTTCAGCTCTTCGGTGGACGCGTGGCCCGATACATGGACGCCCGCGGCGCTCTCGTAGATGACCCGGGCGCCTGAGGCGAAGAGGCGGTCG
>JAKAHF010000657.1 GCA_021815245.1 Actinomycetes bacterium | reverse complement strand
AAGCGTCGAGGGGGGAAACCGTAGTAGGCCGGACGCTGGCTCACGAAACGGCGCTCTTCGACGACCTGCTGTCGGAGGTGCTCGACTGGGAGCGGGCAAGTGCCCTGGTCGACGGCGCGACCAGAGTCAGCGTCACCAACTGCTACTGCCGGCACAAGGCGCATCACATGGGCACCCAATGCGAGACGCCGCTGGAGATGTGCATGAGTCTGGGCATCGGCGCGAACCATCTCATTCGCCACGGACTGGGCAGGGAGATCGACCGTCAGGAGGCTCAAGACCTCTTGGTCAGAGGCCGAGAAGCCGGTCTCGTTCACTTGGCCGACAACGTTCAGCAGGAGGTCACCTACATCTGCAGCTGCTGTTCCTGCTGTTGCGAAGAGCTCTATTCCGTACGGGCGGGCACTTCACTGGTCGTGCCCAGTGGCTTTCAGCCGGCGGTGGATGCCGCCGCCTGTGAGGGGTGCTCACGCTGCCTGCGGGCCTGCCCGGTAGACGCCATCTCCTTGGTCCCGTGGCGTCAGGTCGCGGGCGAACACGCGGAACACGCCCGGCAGTCGCTCCCCGTGATCGACTTTGCTCGGTGCATCGGATGCGGGGTGTGCGTCGGCGAATGCCGGCACCACTCCATCAAGATGGAGCGCCGTCCCGACCAGCGGCCGGTGCCTCTGAACACGGTGGAATTCTTGGTGAGAGCCATGCTCGAGCGGGGAAGACTCGCCGATCTGCTCATCGACGGCACGGCCGGGCGGGGCCCGGCGTTCGCCAACGCGGTCCTGACTACCCTGGTGTCGCTTCCGCTCGTTGACCGTCTCGTGGCCACAGAGCAGGTGCGCTCGCGCTTCGTCAAGTATGCGCTGTCGAGGGAGGGCGCGCTCTAAACCCTCGCACAGAGCGCAGTTCTTGCTCGCGCGGCACGGCTTCAGCGCGCCCTCCGACTCGCCTACCGGTGTATCGTGGTTTGGATGGCTGATCGACCAACGATGGCTCCAGTGTCGAACTGCACCGCCGGCGTTTGCCCGCGATGCGGGTCGTTGCCGAGCGGGGGCCTGATGGGCCCTCTCTCAGAACAGCCCGTTGTCGTTGAGCGGCGGAAACACCTGCACCGGGATCTCCTGGATCACGTCCCAGTGCTCGACGACCTTGTCGCCCTCGACCCTGAAGATGTCGACGATGTGGCGCCCCGGCGTGCCCGGCACCAGCACCGAGTGAATGTGAAGGGCGACGAGGTTGCCCTCTGCTATCACCTGGTGGATAGTGCTATGCGACTGCGGAAAGTTGTCGCGCCTGAACTCCACGAAGCGCAAGAATGCTTCGGGCCCATCCTGGATGTTGGGGTTGTGCTGGGAGTAGGTGGGGCCAAGGAAGGTGGCGGCCTTCTCGACGTTCTTCTCGTTGAGCGCCGCTTCGTAGAAAGCGATCACGAGCTCGCGGGGCGATGCGTAGGTGTCGGCCACGGCGGGTCTCTCCTGTCTCACAGTGTTCGGTCAGTCCACAGTATCGCGAGGTAGCCAGTCATGTACACCTGCAAGTATCCGCACCTGTTCTCGCCGATCAAGCTGGGGGATACCGTTTTCAAGAATCGTATCTTCAACGCTCCCGTCGGCTACGAATACCTGTCGTCGGAGAAGCACCCGCTCGAAGAGACCATCGCCTTCTTCGAGCGCAAGGGCACCGGTGGCGCCGCCACCGTCAATCTCGGCTCGGCTGTGGCCGACAGCAAGCGCGGCTGCGTGGGGCAGAGCAACACCTACCTCGACGACCCCGAAGCCCTGCCGCCGATCCACCGCCTGGCACAGGCCATCAGCCGGCACGGGTGCGTCGCGGCGGTCGAGTTGCAGCACAGCGGTCCCAACTCCTACTACTCGGCCCGGCACGGCAACCAGATCTACGGCGCCGTCGACGGTGAGAACGCCCTGGGCATGTTCGTGCCCGCCATGCCCGAAGAGGTGATCCTCGAGACCATCGAGGCCTACGCCGACGCGGCCGCGTTCGCCAAGTTCTGCGGCTTCGGGTTGGTGACCGTGCACGCCGGCCACGGATGGCTGCTCAGCCAGTTTCTCGACCCCGACATCAACGACCGCAAAGACCGGTGGGGCGGGAGCGTCGAGAATCGCTGCCGGTTCCTGGTCGCCATCCTCGAGCGCATCAAGCAGAAGTGCGGCCGGGGCTTTCCGGTCGACGTGCGCATCAGCGCCGTGGCGGGCTACGAGGGAGGTTTCGGCATCGACGAGACGGTCCAGATCGCCATGCAGATCGACGGCAAGGCCGACATGATCCACGCGTCGGCGGGCATCCACGAGCGGCCCGAGGTCTTCACCGTCACCCATCCGAGCATCTTCCTGCCCGACGGACCCAACGTGCAGTACGCGGCCGAGTTCAAGAAGCACGTGAAGACGGCCGTCGGTGTGGTCGGGGCGCTCAATGACCCCGAGTTCATGGAGGAGATCATCGCTTCGGGCAAGGCCGACGTGGTTCTGGCGGCCCGGGCGTTCATGGCCGACCCCGACTTCCCCAAGAAGGCGCGGGCCAACAAGGCCGACGAGATCAGGCCGTGCATCCGCTGCTTCGAGTGCTTCGAGGGCATCACGCGCTACCGGCAGTATCGCTGCGCGGTGA
>JAKAHF010000656.1 GCA_021815245.1 Actinomycetes bacterium | reverse complement strand
TGCCATCCTTGTCCCGCTTGCTGAGAAAGACGAAGAGGTCGACGTCGTCGCTGCCCTCGGCCTCCACCCAGAGATGCATCTTGGGATAGCCGATGAGTTCGGTGTCGGCGGAGAAGCGGTAGGTGAATGCCGCCTTGCCCTTTCGATCGTCGGCCTGGTACCGAACGGCGGACTCGCCGGCGGGCAGAGTGGGCGAGAGTTCCATCGAAGCTCCATCGAGGTACAGCTTCTCGTAGCTGGTCTGCGGCAGCGGCCAGTCCTCCTCCGGCCGGTTGACGACATCGGTACCGCCTGGGTCGAGCACAGAGACCCGGACCTTCGGCGTGAATTCCCAGCCGTTGTGGATGCCCTTGAGGTAGCGGTCGAAAAAGAGGCGCAGGTCCTCGAGCCCCGCCGGTGAGTACTGATCGGGCCATTCCAGGGAGTTGTGCACCCGCAACCACTTCTGCTTGGACCCGATGCGCTGGTAGGCGTCGAAGGTGCCGTGCACGTGCACCGGGTTGTAGCTGGAGGCAATGTAGGCGGGGACGTCGATGTTCTCCACCGGGGGCCGGTGGTCAGCCCAGTAGGCGTTTTGAAGCGGGTACTCCTTCATCATCGTGATGACATCCTCGATGCGGTTGTTGCCGCAGACGGTCTTGAAGATGAGACTCGTGAAGCCCGGTTCAGGGATGCCCCCAGGGAAGAGCCCTTCTCGGTACCAGTCGGCCTGGCCTTCCCACGGGGCGATGGCGGTGAGGTGTGGCGGCTTCTGGACGGCGATGTACCACTGGGCGATCGCCAGCCAGGAGTTGCCGGCCATGCCGACACGGCCGTTGCACCACTCCTGCTCCGCCACCCACTCGATGAGGTCGTAGCCGTCCTCTCCATCGCCCGTGCCCCAGAAGGCGATGTCGCCCTCCGAGTTGCCGACTCCCCTCGAATCGGGGTTGATGACCGCGTAGCCATGGTGGCACCAATAGGCGGGGTCCGGCCCCTCGAACTTGGCCCCCGGAGACAGGGCCCCCTCGGGCACCCCCATGACATGCTGCCCCAGATACCCGGCGCGTTTGCCGAACAAGCTCCAAGCGACGATGGCAGGGAGGTTCTTGCCGCCCTCGGGCCGGTAGATGTCGGTGTAGATCGTCACGCCATCGCGCATGCGCACCGGCACGTCGCGCTCGCACACGATGCCGTTCTCAACGCTCATGCCCGGCTCGAGATCGGGGAACTTGTCGGGCGGGAACGACTCGCTTCGCGGCAGCGCCTTCACGTAACACACCTCGATCTGCTCGCCGCCGTACGTCCGCATCTCCCGGGTCTGCTCAGGCACCTCTCTGCTATCCAACGCCACTCCTTTCGGTCGGCTCTGAACTCCGGCTTGGAGCGTGGGTCGCATCGATTGACAGCCACGCCTTCATGCATGATAGTCTTATTGCGCTCGACTGACCAGTCAGTCGAATACACAAAGCGCTTTCACTCGACGGCAAAAGAGACTGAGGAGTACTCGATGACGGCGAAGATCGTTGGCCTTTCCTGCGGGAGGAAGAACAGCAATTGCGAGCACTTCCTGAAGGCCGCTCTCATGGCGGCAGAGGAACGGGGGGCAGAATCGGAGATCATCCGGCTCCAGGATTTCACGTTGAAGCCGTGCGATTCTTGCCAGGCGTGCCTGCGAACCGGCAAATGCGTGAAAGATGATACGGACTTGGTTCTCGAGCAGACCATGCTCGCCGACGGGGGCATCATCGTCGCCGCTCCCGTGTATCACATCCGGTCGAGCAGCAACCTCATCATCCTCAGCGAGAAGATCAACCACATGTTCCCGCGCAAGGCCGACATCTTCGAACGCCGGAGACCGTCGGGGGCGATCTCGGTGGGGGGTTCGGGATACGACGGCTGGGCGAGTCTCGGGCTGACCTGCGTGAATCTGTTCCTGGGGCACTTCACCACACTTGTCGATCAGATCCAGATCAACCATTGCTGCGACATCGGGGCGGCGCTGACCCCCGACAACGAATGGGCGATCGAGCGCTGCAAGCGAATGGGCCGCAACCTGGCCGACGCGCTTGTCAAGCCCTGGGAAGACGTCCGCTACGTGGGGGACGACACGGCAGTCTCGTGTCCCGTGTGCCACGGCAACATCATCTACATCGAGAACGACTTCCCGGACGTCATGTGCCCGGTGTGCGAGGTGCATGGGACCGTGTCGGTCTCGGACGGGAAATACTCGGTGGCCTGGAACGCTGACGACGTCAAAAGTCCTCGCTTCTGCACGGAGAAGGAACGCCATCACCTGGATTGGATAATCGCGCACTTCAAGGAGGAGTCCGCGCAACTGGCGATGCCTGAGGTGCAGGAGAAGATCAAGGCTTACAACGCTTGGGGGAACCCCATCACTCCGGAGAGAGCCGCCAAGAATCGTCCGGCCAATCCTTTCGCGGCGCCGGGGAAGCGCACCGGTCTACTGCCCTCCGACTGACCGGTCAGTCGCAGTAGCTTGACAACGGGCTGCCCCTTCAGATAGTGTGACCAAGGAGTCGACTGACCGGTCAGTCGACCGTCTGCGGAGGCCGGACGCGGCGGGTGCTAACCGCCGGCGACGATCGTATGGTCGATGGTCCGGACGCTGGACGACGGCCGCGT
>JAKAHF010000655.1 GCA_021815245.1 Actinomycetes bacterium | reverse complement strand
CGACCAACTTGTGGCCCTTCAGCATGTCGGCGTGGAAGCTGCCGCGCGCGAAAGCGGTGCAGTCGGCGGCGATCAGCAGATCGGAGTCTTTGAAGTACGGCGCGGCCGGTGAGATCAGGTGCAGCTGGATGGGCCACTGGGTGAGCTCCGACCGAACAGGTCCCGCAGCGGGGACCTCGTCGCCGGCGTGCACAGCCGCGACCGCTTCCTCGCCGCGGATGCGCCGCACGTGCTCGCGCGTGGCCTCCACGTCGTAGCCTTCACTGTCGCGCTCGGTGATGGTGAGGGCTCCGGTTGGGCAGACGTTGAGGCACATGCCCATGCCGTCACAGAAGATCTCGCGCACGAGTACTGCCTTGTCCTCGTCGTCGAGTTCGAGAGCGCCTTCGTCACAGGCTGTGGTGCAGAGGCCGCATCCGTTGCACAGATCGCGGTCGATTTCGATTATCTTCCTGCGAGCCATGGCTACCTCCCAAGCGCTGATATCCTGGCACTATGATACGCGACGTTGAACCAACCGCCGGGACGGGCACCATGGCCACGGCGGCCGACAGCAAGCACGCGCTCGACGCAGCCCTTTCTCGGGCAGGTTTCCGCCATCGCTTCGCTCCACTGTCGATCCTTCGCACGCTTGACGACACGCTCATCCAGCTTCGCCGGGACGGTCTGCTGGCCGAGCGCCTCTACGAGGAGTATCGCGAATCGCTCGAATTCACGGCGCCATCGGAGGTGCCGCGGCCGCGTACGTTCATCGTCGTCGCGTACCCTTCTCCGGCCGTCAAGGTGCGTTTTGAACTCGATACCGGCCCGCTCGAGGCGATCATCCCGCCGACCTACATCGCGAGCGAGAAGCATGGGCAGTGCCTCGAGCTTCTCCGCTCGGTGCTGGGGCCCGCCGGATACTCGGTTGCCAACGCCCGCGTGCCCAAGAAGCTTCTCGCGGTCAAGGCGGGGCTCGCGCACTACGGGCGCAACAACCTGGTCTACGTGAAAGGCCTCGGAAGCAAGGTTCGCCTCGATACCTTCTGCACCGATGCCGATCTCGGGGCCGAGGAGTATGTGAACCCGGGCAGCGACCTTCTCAGTTCGTGCCCGCCGTGCCGCAATTGCCACCATCATTGTCCGACAGAGTGCATACCGCATGCGGGCACGGTCATCGATGCCTCGCGTTGCCTGACCTACCTGAACGAGAACCCGGGGGAGTGGCCCGGCTGGCTTGACCGGCACGCGCATCACTGCCTGGTGGGCTGCATGCGCTGTCAGGACCTCTGCCCGCAGAACCGCTACTACGCCCGCAAGGTGCAGTTGGTGGAGGAGTTCGACCGGCGCGAGACCGAGGTCATCCTCCAGAATCTGCCGCCTGAGGCGTTGCCCGAGGATGTGCGGTTGAAGTTGGAGGCTCTCGACTTGACAGAGTACTCACCAGTCTTGGGGCGCAACCTGCTGGCACTGCGCGACGCGGCCACAACCGCGTGACGCGCGGGCCGGCGCCGCCGGCCCGGCTCGATGACCCATGCTCCGTCACCCTTAGACCGTCGCCCGGCGGTCACTTGTCATCTCTGCATGATGATGTTATAAAGAAATCACGCAAATACATGACAGTGCAAGAGAAGGACTGTTCCGGCATGATGGATGACACCCAGTCTTCACAGCAGGGCGACATGCGTCCCCTATTCGCGATGCACGCCGACATGTGCCAGGCCCTCGCCAACCACCACCGTCTCGCCATCATGTACTCGTTGAAGGACAGCGAGAAGTGCGTGGGGGACATCGGCGCCGAGCTCGGCATCTCGGTCCAGAACGTCTCCCAACATCTGCGCATCCTCAAGGAGCGCCTGCTGGTGCGCTCGCGCAAAGAGGGCCAGACCGTCTACTACTCCGTCACCAATCCGAAGTTCGTCGAGGCGTGCTCGCTCATTCGCGAGGCGCTTCTCGAGCAGCACAGGGCAGCTGGCGAGTCATTGCAGGCGGCTCGGGGGGTCGGCAGCGCGATCCCGTTCGAATAGTCCCGTTCCCGTGTACGCACAACCGCGTTCGAAAGGAAGCGAAGATGTCTGATCTCAGTTCTCTCAAGGGCCAGAAGGTCGTCGACGCGAGAGGCACCTCGTGCCCCGGCCCGATTCTCGCCGCCAAGAAGGGCATGGCCGATGTGAAGGTTGGCGAAATCATGGAAGTTCTCGCCACCGATTCGGGCACCTCCAAGGACCTTCCCGCCTGGGCCAAGAAGCTCGGCCATGAGTATCTCGGACTCGTCGAGGAGCCCGGCTACATGCGCCTTTTCGTGAAACGAGTCAAGTAGTCTCACGCCCCGCTGGGCTCGCGCCACGCCGGGGTTGCGCCGTCTGAAGGCAGCGCGATCTCGCGAGCGCGCGAGGACCGGCCGGCCATAGCGGCTAAGCCACGATCGATCGAGGACCACCGTGACACAGACTGAAGGCCTCGCGCCCAAAATACTGGTCTTCTCAACGCACAACATCTCCGACCCTGGCATCGACTTGGCGGGTAGCTCCCACATGCACTACTCGCCGACGGTGAAGGTCATCAGCCTTCCTTGCTCGAGCGGCATCAAGCCGAGCTGGATTCTCCACGCCATTGAGCAGGGCTTCGACGGCGTCTTCATCGCCGCC
>JAKAHF010000654.1 GCA_021815245.1 Actinomycetes bacterium | reverse complement strand
CTCCTCCTCGACGACGCCACGCTGGAGTGGGTGACGCCCGGCCATCCGCTTTTTGAAGCGGTGCGCGCCGATGTCGAGGAGCGTGCCGCTTCGGACCTCCGCCGCGGGGCGCTGTTCTGGGATCTGCACACGAGCGCGCCCTACCGGCTCGACGTGTTCGCTGCCTCGATCAAGGACGGGCGCGGCAACACGCTGCACAAGAAGCTCTTCGTCGTGCGCGCCGACCTCGAAGGGACGCTCACCGTCCGGCAGCCGACCCTGTTTCTGGACGTCGTGCCAGCCTCGGGAGACGCTCATCCGCCCGAAGGCACGACCTTGGCTGACCGCACGGTAGTGGAGACCTACCTGTTGGAGCAGGCGCTCTCACCCTTCCTTGACGATGTCACGAGCCAGCGGGCGCACGAAAACGAGACGGTGCGGCGGCACGTCGAGATCTCCTTGAACGAGCTGATCAACCGTCAGAACGTGACGCTCGCCGAACTGGTCGGACGCCAGGAGGGCGGCGACGCGACGCCGGGTCTCTCCGGGAACATCAAGCAGGCGAGCGACCACTTGGAGGAGCTGAACGGTCGCCTGGAGCGGCGCCTTCGCGAGCTGGAGATGGAGCGCCACTGCACCATCGGCGACATCCAGCATCTCGGCCGGGCCTGGGTGCTACCCCACCCCAAGCGTGACATGCCGGAGATGGCGCAGATGGTCCGTGATCCGGAGATTGAGCGCATCGCCGTGCAGGAGGCGATTCGCCACGAGGAGGCGCGCGGCTGGCAGGTGGAGAGCGTCGAAAGCGAGAACCGCGGCTTCGACCTCATCTCCCGCAAGCCTCACCCCGAGGACCCCAAGACCTTCATCGAGGTGCGGTTCATCGAGGTGAAGGGGCGTGCCGCGACTGATCCGATCGCGCTCACGCCGAACGAGCACCGCACCGCGCAGCGGCTCGCCGGTGACTACTGGCTCTACGTCGTCTTCGAGTGTGCGGCGACGCCGAAGCTCCAGACAATCCAAGACCCAGCACGGTTGGGATGGAAGCCGATTATCGAGGTCAAGCACTTCCTGGTGACCGCCCAGTCCATCATCGAGGCTGCAAATGGCTGAGACTCAGCGATACCCCAAGCGGCTCATCGAGGTAGACCTGCCGATCCGGCGGATCTCCGATGCTGCTCGCCAGGAGAAGGATAGTAGATGTGGTCATATCCCACGACTTCACATCTACCCTGCCGCTCGGCCTGTCGCTGCCTGCAGAGCGGTGGCATGCGCAGCACTTTGGCCCGATCCCGGAGATCCCCTCTGTCCAGAGGAGTTTCGTGTGGCTGCCAGAGAGGACATGCGGGAGTTGGCAACGAACCACCTCGGCCTGCTCTCCAGCCAGAGTTACCCGCGCTTCAATGCGATCGCCAAAGGGTCGATAAGTCTCGAGGACCCAGTTGAGCTGCGAAAAGCACTGCTCGACTTCATCGCTGACTACTCATTGTGGGATAACGGCACGGTTGATGAGTATCTGGATACAGCCCGGCATCTTGTACACGTGGCACACGAGGCACTCGGGCTCGAAGGCACACCCGCACCCATACTCGTTGACCCATTCGCTGGCGGTGGTGCAATTCCGCTGGAGGGGTTAAGGCTTGGCTGCGAAGTCCATTCAAGCGATATCAACCCAATCGCGCTAGCGATTAACCGATTCATCCTCGACTACACGCCTAGATTCGGTGGCCGACTTGTGGAGATCTTGGATGAGGTGGTCGCAAGGATTCAGTCATTGGCAAGAGAGGAACTTGGGCGGTTCTATCTACGAGATGAGGATGGGGCCCTCCCCATCGCCTATTTGTGGGCACGGACTATCTTGTCCGAGTCACCTGAAGTGGGCCACGAGAACCCCGTCGAAGTTCCGCTGCTGAACACGATGTGGCTAGCTCGCAAGGGCAAGGTTCGGAAGGCACTGAGGTGGACCCGAGGAAGGGATGGAGCGGTCGTTACGGAGACTGTCCAAGTAGAGTATGCAGACGGAACCCACCGCTTCGTTCGTCGCCCTCTCCTCGAGGTCTTCGAACCAGCCAGGGATGATGAAGTCGAACTGGGTACCGTAAGAAGGCGCAGCGCAACGTGCCCGGTTACCGGCTACACGACGCCGTCATCAAGAGTGAGGGCGCAGCTCAAGGTGCGTCGAGGTGGAACGGCGGATGCACGCCTCTACTGCATAGTCACTACTCAGGATAACGTCCCTGGGCGCAACTACCGAATTCCCAGCGCACGGGACTACGACCAGCCTCAGGCCGCTGCAAAGGAGCTGGCGCGAAGGATGACATCTCATCAGGGCAAGCAGCCTCTTGTGCCAACGGAGCCCACTCCTGCAGGGGGCGGAAAGGGAGCAGGGCGGGCCTTTGGACAGCGGGCCTATGGGTTGGACACCTTCGCCGATCTATTCACTTCGCGCCAATTGCTGGCGATGAGCACCTATGCACGCCTCGCCGTAGAACAAGCGGGACGTGTCAGCTCGGAAGACCCGACACTGGGCAAAGCCGTAAGCCTCTGTCTTGGACTCCTAGTGGACCGACTGGCTGATCTGAACGTTTCACTTTGCGCGTGGCAGCTCAACACTCCAAATACTGCTCATGCCGTTGTCAGATGGGCAAT
>JAKAHF010000653.1 GCA_021815245.1 Actinomycetes bacterium | reverse complement strand
TCGCCGAAGCGCTGGCCGCCGAACTGCGCCTTGCCGCCGAGCGGCTGCTGGGTGACCAGCGAGTACGGGCCGATCGAGCGGGCGTGGATCTTGTCGTCGACGAGGTGGTGGAGCTTGAGCATGTAGATGTAGCCCACCGTCACCTGGCGGTCGAAGGCCTCGCCAGTGCGGCCGTCGAAGACGGTCGACTGGCCCGAGGCATTGAGCCCCGCCTTCTCCAGCATGTCGACAATGTCCTTCTCCTTGGCGCCGTCGAACACCGGGGTGGCGATCGAAACGCCCTTGGAGAGATGCTCGCCGAGCCGGACCAGGCTGTCGTCGTCGAGATCCTTGACGTAGTGGTCGTTCGAGAAGAGCTCGCCCACCTGCTTCTTGAGCGGCTTGAGGTCGCCCTTCTGCTGGTAGATCTTGAGCATCTCGTCGATCTTCTTGCCAAGACCGGCGCAGGCCCAGCCGAGGTGCGTCTCGAGGATCTGCCCGACGTTCATGCGCGAGGGCACGCCGAGCGGATTGAGAACGATGTCGACCGAGGTGCCATCCGCAAGGTAGGGCATGTCCTCGACCGGCACGATGCGGCTGACCACGCCCTTGTTGCCGTGGCGGCCGGCCATCTTGTCGCCCGGCTGGATCTTGCGCTTGGTCGCGACGAAGACCTTGACCATCTTCATGACGCCCGGAGGCAGCTCGTCGCCGCGCTGCAGCTTGTCCACCTTGTCGATGAACCGCTGCTCGAGCAGACGCCGGCTCTCCTCGTACTGGGCGTTGAGGGCTTCCTTCTCGGCCATGACCTTGTCGTCATCGACCGCGAATTGCCACCACTTCGACCGCGGCTGCGCCTCGAAGATCTGGTCGTTGAGCTTGGTCCCGGCGACATAGCCCTTGGGGCCGGCCGTCGCGACCTTGCCGAACAGCATTTCCTTGAGGCGTGCATAGACGTTGCGGTCGAGGATCGACTGCTCGTCGTCCCGGTCCTTGGCCAGGCGCTCGATTTCCTCGCGCTCGATGGCCATGGCGCGTTCGTCCTTGTCGATGCCATGCCGGTTGAACACGCGCACTTCCACGACGGTGCCCGCATCGCCCGGGGGGACCCGGAGCGAGGTGTCGCGCACGTCGGACGCCTTCTCGCCGAAGATGGCGCGGAGGAGCTTTTCTTCCGGCGTCATCGGGCTTTCGCCCTTCGGTGTGATCTTGCCGACGAGGATGTCGCCCGGCCCGACCTCGGCGCCGATGTGGACGATCCCCGCTTCGTCGAGGTTCTTGAGCGCCTCTTCCGACACGTTCGGGATGTCGCGGGTGATTTCCTCGGGGCCGAGCTTGGTGTCGCGGGCCATCACCTCGTATTCCTCGATGTGGATCGAGGTGAAGACGTCCTGCATGGCGATCTTCTCGCTGAGCAGGATGGAGTCTTCGAAGTTGTAGCCGTTCCACGGCATGAACGCGACGAGCACGTTCCGGCCGAGCGCCAGGTCGCCGAGTTCGGTCGAGGGACCGTCAGCGACGATATCGCCCTTCTCGACATGGTCACCCACCACCACCAGCGGGCGCTGGTTGATGCAGGTCGACTGGTTCGAGCGCTGGAACTTCATCAGGTTGTAGATGTCGACGCCGGGCTTGCCGGGATCGGTCTCTTCGGTGGCGCGCACGACGATACGCGTCGCGTCCACCTGGTCGACGATGCCCTTGCGCTTGGCGACGATTGCGGCGCCCGAGTCACGGGCCACCACCGGCTCCATGCCGGTGCCCACGAACGGGGCCTCGGCGCGCAGCAGCGGCACCGCCTGGCGCTGCATGTTCGAGCCCATCAGGGCGCGGTTGGCGTCGTCGTTCTCGAGGAACGGGATGAGCGCCGCCGCGACCGAGACGATCTGCTTGGGGCTCACGTCCATGAGGTCGATCGACTCCTTGGGCGTGAGGCCGTTGTCGCCGGCATGGCGCGCGACGACCAGGTCCTCGGTGAACTCGGCCTTGTTGCTGAGCGACGCATTGGCCTGGGCGACGTAGTGCTTGGCCTCTTCCATGGCGGACAGATAGACCACCTCGTCGGTGACCTTGCCGTTCACCACCTTGCGGTACGGGGTCTCGATGAAGCCGTACTTGTTGACGCGTGCGAACGTCGCCAGCGAGTTGATGAGGCCGATATTGGGGCCTTCCGGCGTCTCGATCGGGCAGATGCGGCCGTAATGGGTCGGGTGCACGTCGCGCACTTCGAAGCCGGCGCGCTCACGGGTCAGGCCGCCCGGCCCAAGCGCCGAGAGACGCCGCTTGTGGGTGATCTCGGAGAGCGGGTTGGTCTGGTCCATGAACTGGCTGAGCTGCGAGGAGCCGAAGAACTCGCGTACCGCCGCCGCTGCCGGCTTGGCGTTGATGAGGTCCTGCGGCATGACGGTGTCGATCTCGACCGAGGACATGCGCTCCTTGATGGCGCGCTCCATGCGCAGCAGGCCGAGCCGGTAGGAATTTTCCATCAGCTCGCCGACCGACCGCACCCGGCGGTTGCCGAGGTTGTCGATGTCGTCGATCTCGCCGCGCCCGTCGCGGAGGTTGACCAGCGTGCGGACCACCTCGACGATGTCCTCCTTGCGCAGGATGCGCACCGTGTCTTCCGCCTCGAGCTCGAGCCGCATATTC
>JAKAHF010000652.1 GCA_021815245.1 Actinomycetes bacterium | reverse complement strand
CTCTTCGCAGCCAACCGCGAGCGGTGGCTGGGACCGGGCGCGGTGGCGGCGCTCGACCGCGGTGAGCTGGTGCTGGAGTGGAAGAACGGCCTCGTCGACAAGATCTGGCTCGGCCACCTCGACGACCTCAACTACTGCCCTAACGT
Organism: Actinomycetes bacterium; assembly: GCA_021815245.1. Next base: position 2,488 of record JAKAHF010000652.1, on the reverse strand, counting down.
GCACCCTTCCGCGGTGTCCGACGAGATCACGCCCAACGAGCGCGAGGGAAACGGCCGAAAGAGCTGCCGCTCCGACCCCCTGGGCAAAGCGCACAAGGACTAGCAACTGGGGGGGAAGCACGAGATAGGAGAGCGACGCGAGGGTGAAGACGACGATTCCGGCCAGCATCGTTCGCTTCATCCCCTGGGCGTCAGCCACCCAGCCGAAGAGCGGCTTGGCGACGAGCTCCGCCAGGTCGTAGGCGGCGATCAGCAAGCCAATGACCGCCACACCGACGCCGACCTGCGCGGCATAGATGGGAAGGTTGACGGCGACGATGTGGGCGCCGAAGGAGGTGACGAATCCGACAAAGCCGAGGGCCAACACGTACCAGGTCGACGGCCCTGGGCCGGGTTGAGTGGCCATAGGCTAGTCCGCATCCTCCGAGCCATTGGGGACGTCTTCTATGAACTCCATCTCTCGCCGCACCGTGGTCTGTCGGAAGAGAGCGAGCGCTTCACGGCACCGCCGCAACGCGGTGACACTTGCCTGCTGGTCTGGTGAGCCGAACGCGTCCCGAGCTGAGATGCGTTTGAACCAGCGCTCCAGCTTCTCCAGCTCGTCCTCGTTCTCCTCGAGCTCCGCGAAGATAAACTTCCCCCCCTCAGACTCCCGCGTCAGCTCGGTGACCATCGCCTCCGCCCGTTCCTGGAGTTCGCTGTATTCGGCAACGCGAACGGTTCGAAAGTCAGCCACGAGGCTCTCCTGCGCAGTCCTGTCGGGCACGTCGATGGCCAGCAGCCTGGCGCTGCCACGGGCTTCCAGAGCCGCCGCGCGACACGCATCGAGCGCTTCCCTCGCCTCCGGCGAGTCCGGAATCAGGGCCACAGACGGGCCGATGTACATTACGCCGAGGTCGCGGAGCCGCCGCCAAAGGTTCACCCGCGCGGTAGACGGGTCTTTGGGCACGCTGTAGCTGAAGAGGAGCCAGTGACCAGGATCGCCGGCCATAGGAGATCCTAGGCAAGGTCATCGAATGCGCGCAACACGTGTTGCTTCGGTGGAAGGCGATGCCTACGCTTGACTCCCGGCCGTAACAGAACCATCGGGCTTGGCTCCGCCCCCGTCAGCTTGCCGAGTATGGCGTGCGGGACTCAGCCGGGCCCGCACGGTCGGATGATGACGCCTGACGGCGCCGTCACTACGGGAGGAAGGGCTTGGACGCAGCACCAACTGACGTCGTCTTCGTCGGCCGCATGCTGTTGGCTGCCGCGCTTGCGTTCGCAATCGGCTGGGAGCGCGAGTTCCGGGGCAGCCCTGCCGGAGACAGAACTCACACGCTTGTTGCTCTCGGGGCTGCCGCGTTCACATCCGTGAGCGTCGACGCCTTTCCAGGTTCAGCGGAGAAGCTGATCGCTGGGGTCGTTACTGGGATTGGTTTCCTCGGCGCCGGCATGATCGTCAAAGAGACTGGCCAGGTTCTGGGCCTCACCACGGCTGCCGGGATGTGGGCTGTCGCGGCGGTCGGTGTGATCACCGGAGCGGGTGAATACCTGATGGGTGTAACTCTGACCGCCATCATTCTCTTGGTGCTTGAAATCCACCGCGTCTGGCCATTCTCGAAGCTGGAGGACTACATGCGCACCCACGGGGAACATGCGAGGAATCACGGGATCGAACGCGATCGCGGAGGCTGACGCTGCGCGAACGCGGGCACCGAGCCTGTCGACGAGCCAACGGACTCCGTTCAGCCCCCTCGGCCGGTCAAGATGGCAAGGAACATCCTTGAATCGGATGAGGTCGAGAGGAGGAGCCTCATCACCCACTTTCCGACAGGACCGTCGCGCGCGCCCTTGAACTCGGGTCGTTCCGGCCGCTTCGCACGGCGTCGCCGAAACAGGGACAATAAGCGGGTACCGCCACCGTCGGAGTGCAAGATGACGACAGCGCACGACCTCATCGATGCAATACGCGCTCAGCTCCGCGAGGCCACAACTGCCACAAAGTGCCACGCGTGCGGCTGCTTCCGGTCGACCCTGGATGGGCTGGCTGAGACTCCTCTGGGAACGGGCGAAATCGCGGACGCGATCGCGTCGGGCCGGGCGTCGTTGCTGCCCCAGCGCTATGACTGCCTCGGCTGCGCGGTTTGCTTTCCGGCTGTTGCTATGAACGCGTACCACGAAACGTCTCCGGATGCGCCCATAGCGGTCGAGACCTGTCCGACGCAACCGGCCGAGGAGAGGGCGGGATGGCCGCCGCTCCCGGGCGATTACTTCGTTCATCGGTATCGGTCGCCGGTCGCGGTTTGCACCTTGAACAGCGACCCCTTGGCGAGGAACTCATCGGCCTCGCTCCAGACGACCTGTCCATCGTCGGAGGCCTTCGCACCGAGAACCTTGGTATTGAGCGAGTCATCAACAACGTGCTCGCGAACCCGAACGTCCGCTTCCTCGTCCTCTGCGGGGAGGACACTCAACAGACGGTCGGACACTTTCCAGGCCAAAGCTT
>JAKAHF010000651.1 GCA_021815245.1 Actinomycetes bacterium | reverse complement strand
TCGAATGGCGCACCCCGCCGTCGTGCGCTCCGCGAAATCCGCGGGAAATCCATTGGCCTGACGACTCCCAGGTGCGCGAAACGGTCCCGGCCCCTGCTGCCACTTCTCAGCGGGATTGGGCGGCAGAGGTCCGGAGGTAAGGCACAGGAAGTTGCGCTGAAGATCGGAATCGCTGCTCGGTGCGGTCTGCGGGGGCAGAAACTCCGAGCTCTTGACCACCTGTGTGGCATCTTCGACCCGGGTGCTCCCGGCGAGCACGGTGCTCAGGCCGATGCGGTTGTCGAGGTGCAGGTACTGGTGCATCTGCGGGTTGCGCAGGTCGCTGTCGACCAGGGCCACGCGCGCGCCCGACATGGCCAGTCCGAGGGCCAGGTTGGCGGCGGTGGAGGTCTTGCCCTCGTTGGGCATGCCGCTCGTTATGAGGATAGTGCGTAGCCCCTTCTCGACTTCGAAGTACTGCAGGTTCGAACGCAAGAGCCGGTAGGCTTCGAGCACCTGGGGGGGAGTGTCGGCGAATCCCACAGCGCCGTTATCCTGCTTGCCTGTGCCGTGCTTGCGCTTCGACCCCGTGTGGGGGATGACCGCCAGCGTGGGCAGCTGGAACTCGCGCTCGAAGTCGGTCTGTTCTTTGAGGCCTCTGTCGATGCGGTCGTAGCCCACGGCCAAAATGAGGCCCAGTACGAGACCTATGGCGAATCCGGCGGCACCATCACGGATCGGGCTCGGCGCTGATGGGTCCAGGGGGGCCTGAGCCGGTTGCCACAGGGCGTAGCCTCCGGTCTGCAACTCCTCAAGGATCTTGAGCTGCTCGACCCGGGTCTGCACACTCTGGCCATCGGCCGTGGCGAGTTCCTCGGCGCTCATGAGAGCCATCTGGGCCTCAAGCGCCTTACGCGCGTTGGTCACAGCTCGTTTGTCGGACTCCTGCTTGATGAGGATGGTCTGTCTGACGAACTCGTCGGCCACCTCGGCGGCCTCGATCGGATCGGGACCGGCCACCCGCACCGTGATCGTGTTCGAGTCGGTCGCGGGCTTGGCGGAAACCATCGCGAGGAGTTCGGCCGACGGCCGGGACGATCCCAGCTTGACCTTCACGAGTTCGGCCACCCTTCTCGAAGTGAGGGCTTCGGCCGTGGTCACGAGATCTCGCTGCACGTCCTCAGAGGGGATGATGGCGGTGCCGAACAGCGCCACATCGACCGACTGCTGCTCTCTGACCATGAGCGAGCTGGCTTCATATCGCGGACTGGTTGAGAACGACACCAGGAGGCTCGCCGCGAACGCAAGGACGGTGACGGCCGCGATGATCCACCTTCGCCGCCACAGGATCGTGCCCAACGGCCGAGATTGCTGGTTCTCCATTTCCTCTCCTTGGCCCTCAGGGGCCGCCCCCGCCTGTCAGATATGCCGCGCCTAACCATGTATCGGCAGCGAGAGCCCGATACACCAGGCCTTTCTGACTTCACCGCTCGGCTTGCTGTTCCTGCTCACTCAATCCGCGCACGCACGACCCGCACGTGCGAGGCGGGACTTGTGCGGAACTCTCATCGAAGCCCGCGGCGGCCGCTGGTTGGCGTAACTGGCTCGGCCGCGCTAAGGTTTGCGCCTCAGCAGTGCGACCCAACGAGGTGACGATCCATGGCTGCGAGTCCCCACATGACCCCCGACGAGTTCCGTCGCCAAGGCCACGCCGCGGTGGAGTGGGTGGCGTCGTATCTCGAGCGGCTCGAGGTGCTGCCGGTGGTAGCCGGCGTGAGACCCGGAGACGTGCGGGCGCGCCTGCCCCGTGAGCTGCCGGCTGGAGGCGACTCCATCGAAGCCGTACTCCGCGACCTCGACGACATCATCCTGCCGGGGATCACTCACTGGCAGTCGCCGGACTTCTTCGCCTACTTTCCCGCCAACACCTCAGGACCGGCGATCTTGGGTGAGCTGCTCTCAGCGGGTCTCAACGTGCAGGGTATGCTTTGGGCGACCAGTCCGGCCGCGACCGAGCTCGAGATTCATGTGATGGACTGGCTCGCCGAGATGCTCGGCCTCCCGCAAGCGTTTCACTCATCGGGCGCCGGTGGGGGTGTGATCGAGGGTTCGGCCTCCGAGAGCAGCCTCTGTGCCATCGTGGCGGCTCGTGAGAGAGCGACCGGCTACGCGACGAACCACACCGGCGTGCACGAGAGCCTGGTCGCATACTGCTCGACCCAGACGCACTCCTCCGTAGAAAAGGGCATCCGTATCGCCGGCATCGGAAGCGACCGGCTGCGGCAGATCGAGGTGGACGAGACCTTCGCCATGAGGCCCGACCTGCTCGAAGCCGCCATCGCGGCCGACAAGAACGCGGGTCTGCGTCCCTTTCTGGTCATCGCGACCGTAGGTACCACGTCCTCGACCGCCATCGATCCTCTGCCGGCCATCGGTGAGATCTGCCGCCGGCAGGGCTTGTGGCTGCACGTCGATGCGGCCTACGCGGGAGCGGCGGCCGTCTGTCCCGAATTCCGGCACATCAACGCCGGCGTCGAGTTGGTCGACAGCTACGTCTTCGACCCACACAAGTGGCTGTTCGGGGGCATCGACTCGAGCTGCTTCTTCGTCGCCGACCGTGAAGCTCTGACCCACGCCCTCACCATCTTGCCGGAGTAC
>JAKAHF010000650.1 GCA_021815245.1 Actinomycetes bacterium | reverse complement strand
GGCGATGAGGGTGGAGAGGAATCCGCCTTCGAGCTTGTTGAGCCTATGAAGAACGAGAACATAGGTGATGATGCCGAGGACGCCGGAGGAGACGAGGCCGACGAGGAGCGCGACCGGATAGGGCATCCCCAGATGCTCGATGCACGACCAGGTGGTATACGCCCCGATCGTGTAGAACATGCCGTAGGCCATGAACAGGATGCGGTTGACGCTCGTGATGAGTACGAGCCCGCAGGCCAGGATCACGAAGACCAAGCCCATCGCGAGCCCGTCGAATATCAGTTGCCCGGCCAGCATGTGGTTCCTGGACCTGTACCAGTTTGGCGCGGCGCCATTGGCTCACAGTCTGCCGGCGCCGCCGGGAACGCCCGAACGATCATCGGCCTTCCTTGATGTGCTCCGTGTCGCACGCGGCCGGACCGACGAATTCCTTGACGGGTTCGGTGAACGTCTCTTCTTCCATCCTCAGCCTGAGCGACTCCTCGAGCGACCGGCGTGCCTCCTCGTCCCTGCCCAGGCGGCTGTAGACAACTGCCATGTTGTACAGCGCGTTCGCCCGGCAACCACGATAGTACATGCGGTCCTTCGGGTCGATGGCCGCCGCTCTGCCGTAGGCCTCTAGGGCGTCGTCCAGACGTCCCATGAGGAAGAGCACGGTGCCGGCATTGATCCACACCCGCAGGCCGAAATCGTCGCCGGCAGGCATGACCTCCGCGGCCGTGTGGAACGACTCGAGCGCCTCGGGGAACCGTCTCATCTCCATCAACGCGTAGCCGCGCAGATACCAGGCGTCGGAGTAGCCGGCGTTGAGCTCGATGGAGCGGTCGGCTTGTTCGATAGCTTCGGCGAAGAGACCCTGTTTGATGTAGCCCATCGCCATGTTGCCGTACAGCTCCCAGCTGTCCGGCTTGACGGCGAGCGCCCGCCGGTAGGAGTCTTCCATGCGGCGAAAATGCTGCTTCTTGACCTCGGCGTCGGTCGCGTAGAAATAGGCGATGCGGCTCGACACGTTGCCGAGGTTCATGAGCGCGTCGGCGCAGTCGGGATCGACCTCGACCGCGCGCGTGTACGAAGCCACGGCTTTCTCGTGCATGTGGGGCCGGTTCATCGCCCGTATACACACGCCCCGGTTGATCCAGCAGTCGGCGTCATCGGGGTCCAACTCGTTGGCCCGGTCGTACGCGGCGAGGGCATCGTCGAGGCGCTTGAGCCTGCGCAGCGCGATGCCTTTGTCGACCCACAGGTCGTGGTCTTCGGGGAACTCGGCGATCGCCCGGTCGCTTAGCTCGAGGGCCTCGGCCCACTTGCTCTCGTGCAGGAGGCGGGCGACCTCCTGCACCTGCTGTTTGGCATCCATGGCGCCGCTCACGAAGCCGGCGGGCCGGCCGGCGGGGCTTTGGCCAAGTAGTCGGCGAAGTACGCAGCGGCCTGGTTCAAGTCGACAGTGTCGAGCAGGGTGGCCTTGCCGCCGACGACCTGCTTCATGTAGATGGTGTTCACCGAGTCGACCGTCCTGGTGTTGCCCACGTCGGGGCGCGGGACCATCATCAGCGGGCCGCAGGGGCTATCCCACGTCATGCCGCCCGCCAGGACCTCCGCGACCTTGTCGGGATCGGTGCTCTGGGCCTGCTCGATCGCGGCCACGATGGCGCTGTAGATGGCGGTGTCGCTGGGAGTCGGGTTGTCCCACTTGCCAAACAGGGTGGTGTAGGCATCCTTGAAGTCGGCCGCCATCTGAGTCAGGGGCGGATCGAACTCCGTGGGATAGGCGGTGCCGATGAAGCCCTCGATATCGGCCTCCGAAGCGGTCGCCAGGATGGCCTCGATGCTGTTGGTGGCTACGCTGAAGAACTGCCCGGTCCAGCCGGCTTCGCGGATGGCGCGCAGCGGACTCATCTCGAACAGACACACCACATCGGGATCGGCCTGCTTGACCTTTGTGCCGAGCGAGCTCATGTCCGGGTTGCCGAGCATGTAGAACTCCTGCTCGACCGTCATGCCATAGACCTTGCACACCTCGGCGTTGATGTCGGAGATGATGTGGCCCAGTTCCATGTCGGGCAGGATGAGCATGATGGTCTTCTTGTCGGGGAACTTCTCGACGAACCAGCGCATGCCCACCGCCGACTCGGCGTTGGAGAAGCCGGTGTTGAACAGATACTTGAACTCGGGAGTGAGCTGCGGCGGGATGAGCGACTTGGCCGACACGATCACCTTGTTCGCCTCTGAATCGGTCATGAACGCTTCGACGTACGAATCGGCCGCCATGAACCGCACCTTGTCCTCGAAGATGAGCTTGTTGGCGCCGGCGACGGCCGTGTTTTGGTCGTTGTTGGTGTCATACGCCAGAAACTCGATCGTGTACTGGTCGGCGCCGACCTTGATGCCGCCCATACTGTTGACCATGGCGTCGTTGGCTTTGACCGAGTTGAAGAACTGGGTGCCCTGGATGCCGGTGAGCCACCCGAGGTATCCCACCTTGAGCGACTTCGCGGCCCCGGTCGCGACCGAGGTGTCCGTGGAGGCCGCCGCCGTCGCGGCGGTCGCCGCCGGGGTTGAAGTGGCCGTCGTAGCCGGTGCCGAAGTGGGCGTGGTGCCGGCCTCGGACGTGGTTTCGCCGTAGCCAGCCAGCCAGGCGG
>JAKAHF010000028.1 GCA_021815245.1 Actinomycetes bacterium | reverse complement strand
CCGTCATGCGTGGCTTCGGCTTGAGCGTCGCCGACCTTGCCCGCCGAGTGCCTCACCGCCACGTATTCACCCCAGAATCTCTGCGGCGCCATCTGCAGTCGCAGGTCGCACTGCAGGCAACGGCCGGCTTCTGCCGCGTCGTCGGAACACCTGCCAAGAGACGCCCAACCCTCTTCCCTCCCGAGCCAGGCGGAGGGTTCCAGGGGCGGAGCGAGCCGCTCTTCGATCACACCGTCGCCGCCGAGGTAGAGATCGATCTCCGAAGCGGCCGCGCGTCCGCCCGCTATGGCGGTCACGACCGAGACGGTGCCGGTGACAGCGTCTCCGGCGGCGAACACACCGGGGCGGACGGTGCGGGTACCCGAGTCGGGCTCGAGCGCCACTCGCCCTCCACGCCCCAACGCCACACCAAATGACTCCCCGAGGTCGGGCCTCTGCCCGAGCGCGAATATGACTGTGTCGGCCGCTATCACCGTCTCCGTACCATCCTCGACGCAGATGTCGGGCACGCCGTTGTCGTCGAACGCGCAGCTCGTGACCCGCCGGCAGGCCACACCCGTGACTTTGCCGCCTTCGCCGACGATGGCGTCGAACGTGTGCGAATTGAGCAGGCAGGCGCCACTATCCAGCGCCTCGGTCACGTCTTCTTCTCCGGCCCTCATGGCGTCGCGCGGCTCGAGGCAGGCGATGGTGACTTCTTCAGCCCCCAGCCGTTTCGCCACCCCGGCGCAGTCGAACGCCACGGCGCCGCCGCCCAGCACGACCACCCGCCCGCCGATCTCGACCGGCCGGCCCAGATTGGCCCTGCGCAGAAAGTCGGTGCTGGTGAGCACACCCTCGAGATCGGCCCCAGGCAGCGGCAGCGTCACGCCTCGGTGCGTGCCAACGGCGACCAGCACCGCGTCGTAGCCCCGGCGCTGAAGCTCGTCGACCGACGAGACGTCCGTATCGCAAAGCAGGTCGACTCCCACAGAGACCACGTGCGCGATCTCCTCATCGAGCACCTCCCGCGGCAGCCGGTATGCCGGGATGCCCACCCTCAGCTGCCCTCCGGCTTGGCTGAGTCTCTCGAACACCGTAACGGCGTGTCCCGACTTGGCCAGGTAGTAGGCCGCGGTGAGCCCCGCCGGGCCGGAACCGACCACAGCGACCCGCTTGCCTGTGGGCGCCTTGCGGTAGCCGCGCTCCTTCCAAGCTCCATCGTCATGCTCGCCGGCATAACGCTTGATGCTCCGAATGGCCACCGGCTGGTTGACCTCGCCCCTTCGGCAATCGTACTCGCACGGGTGGTCGCAAACCAAACCCAGCGTACCCGGAAAGGGGACCCGCTCGCGCACCACGGCCGCGGCCGAGCGTTCCTCTCCCATCTTGATCATGCGTATGTAGCGCGGGACGTCGATGCCGGCCGGACACGTTTCGCGGCACGGAACGAGAGCGGCCCGCTTGTTCTTGTACTTCTCGAAGACCGAAGCCTGGTCGCGGATCGCACCCGTAGGGCAGACCTCTACGCAGGCGCCGCAGAATTTGCAGCCTGCCTCGGCGAGCGTCCCGTCGCCGGAGGGACCCACCATCTGATTGCCGGCCTTGCGAACGAAGGTGAGGGCGTCGACCCCACGCAACTCCGAGCAGGCACGCACGCAGCGGCCGCACAGCACGCAGCGCACCATGTCGTGCATCACGAGAGGATCGGAGGCGACCGGTGACGTGAGATTGGTACGCTTGCGGATGCGTGCATCGGTGAACTCCAGGTACTGCATGAGCGATTGCAGCTCGCACTTGAGATAGACCGGGCAGGAACCGCAGTCGGCCGGGTGATTGGCGAGCATGAGCTCCGCCGCGATCCGTCTCGTCTGTATCACCTGGTCACTCGCCGTGCTGACCACCATGCCGTCTTCAACAGGAGTCGTGCACGACGTGACCAGCCCCTCGCGACCTTCGATCTCGACAACGCACAGCCGACAGACACCCGCGGGGTGAAGATCGCGATGGAAGCAGAGATGGGGGACGTAGATGCCGGCGTCGAGGCAGGCCTCGAGAAGGCTCTCACCTCGACTGGCCGTGACCGTGCGTCCGTCGACCACGATGACTGCTCGTTCTTGGCGGATGCGGTCCGTCATTCACCCCTTGCACGCTACCGTTACCTTGCACTATACCTAATAGAACAATAATTACAATATACTATAGTCTCCGAGGTCACCCGCTACACCCGGCTAAAGTGCTGGCCGGCTTTGGCCGACACAAGAGGATGCTGTTGTTCTGTCCCGCCGACGGCCTTTCGAGGTACACGCGTGAAGTTGACCAGGTTCTACTCGCGGCTTTCACTCCGATGGAAGGTCCTCGTGCCCTTCCTCGCCGTGTCGCTCGCGGTGTCGTTCACCGGGGCCTGGTTGCTCGGACGTTCACTCGAGGCTCAGGTGTACACACGCGCTGGTGAGGAAGTACGCCACCAGGCCTCTCTCGCGGCCACCTACATCGAGCGCGAGAAGTCATACATAGTGTCGCAGCTGGTCTTAGCCGTCGAGGAGGGCAAGTGGCTCACCAACGGCAAAGGGACCATCACCGACGCACTGTCCAATGTCGACATGCTGACCGTGGTGAAACTGCTGGGCATCGGCGGTGAGAGCCTGGTCAAAGCCGATTTCTTGAAGGTCATCGGCGCCGACGGCAAGACGCTCGTCGACTTGAACAGCGACCTGCTGACGGCCAAGCCTCTCAACGACGCCGACCTCATCGACCGAGCTTTGAACGGCGAGAACGCGGGGGAGGTCCTGACCTCTGTGGACGAGAAGCGAGTCTACCTCGTAGCTGCCGCCGCACTGCCAGACAATGGCGTGGGCAGGGGCGCCTTGCTGATGGGCACGAAGGTCGATCAAGACCTCCTCAATGAGGTCTCCTTGCCCGAACGTACCCTCTTCGCGTATACGGCCCGCGGCATCGTGGCTTCCACCGACTTCGCCCTGCGCACGAAGGAGTGGGAGAGCGCCCTGGCCTCGTCACCCGAAGGCGTGCAGACGGTTGACGGCAAGCAGTATGTCGTGGCGACCGCCCCCGTCGAGGTCAACGGTCTGCCGAGCGCCGTTCGGGTGGCAACGGTCATGTCGGTCGACACCTTGGCGGCCCAGACCAAGAGCGACTGGACCCGTACCTGGCTCATCTTCGGCTTCGGCGCGGCGGTCCTCATCCTCGCCGGACTTGTCGTCACGCGCAACGTTGTGCACCCCGTGCGCGAACTCACCGCGGCTGCGGGACGACTCGAGAGAGGTGACCTCGACGTCCGCGTAGAATCCACTCGCGGCGACGAGATCGGCCAACTCGCCCATGCCTTCAACACGATGGGCGCCGAACTCAAATCGCGTGACGAGCGCCTGGCCGAGAGTTTCAACGAGGTCAAGCGGCTGAGCGAGACCGACGCACTCACCGGCCTTCTGAACCACCGCACCATCACCGAGCGGCTCGGCAGCGAACTCGCTAGGGCGCACCGTTATGACGGTCGTTTCGGGCTCATGGTAATCGATCTCGACAACTTCAAGCTTCTGAACGACACCTACGGTCATCCGGTCGGCGATCGCGCTCTCAGACATGTGTCGAACCTGCTGGTGCGCGAATTCCGCGCGTCGGACTTCGTCGCCCGGAGCGGCGGTGACGAATTCATGCTGGTTCTGCCCGAGTGTGGGCCGGCTGAGGTCACAGGTGCCGCGGAGAAACTCCAGAAGGCCATTGCCGACACGGGCTTCGAAGCCCCCGACGGAAGCCGGGTGCCCATAAGGATGAGTATTGGAGTCTCCTGCTATCCGGAGGACGGGCGAGACGAAAACACGCTCATCGCTCTTGCGGACGCCAATCTGTATCTCTCGAAGAGCCGGGGCGGCGGCACCGTCACCGGAGCCCATATCGACAGTCTGTCGCCCGAGGACATCTCGGCGTTTGGAATGCTCGGCTCGCTGGTCACCATCGTCGACAACAAGGATCGCTACACTCGGCATCACTCCGAAGAAGTGACCGAGTTCGCGATGCGGCTCGGCAAATCACTCGGTCTCTCCGACGAGAGCCAGCGAGTGCTACGTGTGGCCGGCCTACTACACGATGTGGGCAAGATCGGTGTGCCCGACCGCATCCTCCGCAAGCCCGGCAAGATGACGGAGGAAGAGTACGAGGTCATCAAGCAGCACACGCTACTCGGGGACGCGATCATCGCCGCCATTCCCGACCTGGCCGAGATCCGAGCCGCGGTCGCCGGTCATCACGAGCGCTATGACGGCAGGGGCTATCCCAACGGCGTTGCCGGCGAGCAGATCCCGCTGCTGGCGCGCATCCTCACCGTGAGCGATTCATACTCGGCCATGATCACCGACCGGCCGTATCGCAAGGCGCTCACACCGGAGGAGGCCCGCGCGGAGCTCATCGCCTGCAAGGGCACCCAGTTCGATCCCGTGTGTGTCGATGCTTTCCTCGAGGCGCTCGACAAGGACGACTGTTTCCAGATCAAGAAGAGTGCGGGAGTCCTGCGGGGCTGTTGACCGGAGCGGCGGCCCCGATCTGACGCCGGCGCCGGCACTACGTGGTCAGGTAGGTGATGAAGACCGGAGTGGCGCCCTCTCCTCGCTTGAACCCGCACCTCTCGTAGAATCCGACTTGGGCGTCATATGCGATGAGGACCTTGCGGGCGTAGCCGTCGTAGTCGGCGAGCATCCTCGCGACCAGCTCACTGCCGATGCCCTGCTTCTGATGACTGGGGCGCACGAGCAGGTAGTGGAAGTACGCCGTCATCGCCCCGTCGGCGAGCGCGTTCATCAGCCCGACGAGGATGTCGCCATCCCACGCGGATACGACCCGGTGGCTGCCGCGCATCGCGACGGCCAATGCGTCGGGATAGTCACCCGACGACCAGCCCACCGACCGAAAGAGCTCGCCCAGCCGCGAGGGCTCGAATTCTTGCTGATATGAATACTCGATCGACATGTGAGGCCCATTCTCCGCGGGTGAGGATAGCAGACGGCATAGGATAGACTAGCCGCAGTCGCCGTGTGCAAGGAGGCCTCCCGATGAGTGAATCAATGCCGTTTGCGGGCATCGCCACATTCTTCAAGGCGCCCTACGTGCCGTTCCCGACGAGATCCGACGGCGACGTGGCGGTCATCGGAGTTCCCTACGACGAAGGGGTGACATCACGCACCGGCACGCGCGAAGGGCCGCGCGCTTTGCGTGAGATATCGGGCAACTGGGCATATCGCGACGGGGCCGAGCCCTACTGGGACGGCGAGGCGGGCGTATCACTGCTGGGAGATGTGCGGTTCGTCGACACCGGTGATGTGAACCTCATACCGACGGCTCCGGCAAATGTCAGCCACACCCGGGTGGCCGACCGAGTCGCGGCCATCATGCGCGGGGGCCTGTTTCCGGTGGTGCTCGGCGGCGACCACTCGATAACCTATCCGGTGCTGTTGGGAGTTCACCGGGCCCGTGCCGACGAGTGCCTCGGCAGCGCGGCCGATGCAGCCGTCCACTTGGTGCACTTCGACACCCACATGGACTACTGGGACGGCATCGGCGGCCAGCCCTACACTCACGCGAGCCCTATCATACGGGCGCACGAGGCCGGACTGGTCGGGGCGATCACCCAGTACGGCATACGAGGTCTGCATACCGAGGCCGACAACATAGCCCTCGCCGCAAGCCGGGGGGTCATCAGTCATTGGTGCGAGCCGGTCAAGGCCCGGCTGGCTGCGGGAGAACGGCAGCAGCTACTCGACTCCATCGCGCCCGGCGCCGACGTCTGGATCACGTTCGACATCGACTGCCTCGACCCCGCCATCGCGCCCGGCACCGGCACGCCCGAACCGGGAGGGTTCACCTACTACGAAGCCAAGAGCCTGCTACTGGGAGTGGCCGAGCGTGCCAACGTCATCGGCATCGACCTCGTCGAGGTCAATCCGCTCTACGACCCCGCGAAATTGGCCGCACTGCACGGCTGCCGCCTGCTCTTCGACGCCATCGGGGCCGTCTTCCGCGAACGCCGGCGCTGACGCGGTCCTGCGACGAGGCACGCCGCCGGTCTACGCGCTGGGAGGCTGCGAGCTGTCGGCCTCGTTCTCCTGGCGGTAGAGCGACATGCCCCGGGCTTCGTAGTTCTTGAGCGCCGCCGGGTGATCGAGCGTGCAGGTGTGCACCCAGACCCGGGTCGCGTCCCACTGCCAGGCCCGCTCGAGAGCGTCGGTGAGCAGGGCCGCGCCCAGTCCGCGGCCGATGAACTGGGGAGCCAACCCGAAATAGATGATCTCGACGGCGCCGGTCTCGTCGCGGCTCAGCTCGTAGTAGCCGGCGATGTTGCCCTCATGCAGGGCGAGGAAGGTGCGAAGGTTCGTGGACGAGACATAGTCCTCCCACTGGCTGTCGGTCCACGGGCGCTTGTCCACCCAATCCCACTGTTCGCCCACGAAGAAGTAGAGAAACCGGTTGACCTGCCACTGGGTGACGGCGGCCTCACGCACCGTGAAACGGTCGTCGAGCGACCGCCGCGGGCGAAGCTCCGCCGGGTCGGTCATCTGCAGGTAGAAGGTGGTGACCTCAGCCATGCGGCCCAGTGTACCGCCTCAAGCCGCTCGACTTCGACGCGAGGCTAGAGGAGGCGATAGACGGTGAGGATGACCTGCCTTGCCTTGCGCTCCCCGATGGCTATCGCGATGGTGCGGTTCAGCCACTCCAGCTGCGGCGCCCCCGTATCGAAACGCATGATCGCGCGAAAGTAGTAGGTCGAAGGGTCGACATCGTCGCCCCGAGCCAAGGCCGCGAGCACCTCGGGCGCCGCATGGCGGTAGCCCTGGCTCAGCACCCTAACGGTCCCCCCGCTTTGGTCCTTGAGCGCGTAGCGGGCGTCGATGTCGATGACCCCGTCTTTACGGGCGATCTGCCAGTCGGCGCCGGGCAGCACCTCTCCCCGCAGCCCCGGACCTTCGTAGACGCCACCCAGAATACTGACCACCCGGCGCTCGCCGAGAGGTCCCTCGCCCATGGAGACGAGCTCGCCCACATCGGCGGTCAGCGTCATCATGTATTCAAAGCGCGGTTGCGACGTCATCGTACCGGTTCCTCCAGTCTGGGCAGCCAGTAGTTGCGCAGGGCCTGCTCGATGTAGGGCCTCGAGCACTCGTCGATGCCGGCCTTGTAGCGCAGGTATGCGACGATCGCCGAGACCTCGGCGTTGGTGAACCCCTCGAGTCTGCCCGACATGGCCTCGAACCAGGTCCAGTCGCCGTAGCGCTGTTCGTTGACGGGCTCGTCGCGTTTGGCGTCGTCCAATCCGTGCCACAGGTGGAACAGCGGATCGGCCTGCCGCAGCACGTCGTCGACGTCGGCGAGCAGGTAGCCGGGCAGGTAGTACCTGAAAGCGGCTGCCGAGAAGAACGACAGCGCACTGCCAAAGCCGTCAGGCGACTGATCGAGGAAGGCGGTGCTGAGCGACCTCCAGTCGGGCACGCCCTCGAAATCCTCCTCGAGCAGAAACGGCTCCTCGCCTTCGTTGCTTCCGCGCAGATCGTCGGCGTCGGGCGGGGGCGTCTCGGCGAAGGCTCTGCTGATCTCGACCTTCAGCGCTTCACGCCGCTCGCTCTCGTTCCGCGCCGAGTCGTCGCGCGAGCCTTCCGGCGCGGATTCCTCGGTCCAGATCGTGATGTTGTCGGGCAACCTGACCCAGGGGTGCATCTGCTCCCCGTAGACGCTGATGGTCGGTGGCGGAAAATCGGGGTCGGCGAACGCTCCGACAGGCAGAGCGACGGTGTCTTCATCGTACCCGTCGACCGCGTAGTGCACGGTCGCTCCGCACTCGGGACAGAAGTTGAACACCACTCGGTTGCCCTCGTCGCCGATCCGCACGTACTGAGCCGACCTACCACTGATGACGACGTTCTCTCGCGGAAACCGGGTCTGCACTCCGAAGGCGCTCCCGGTTCGCCGCTGACAGGCGAAACAGTGGCAGATCGATACGCGAAGGGGCTCCCCGTAGGTCGTGGCGGTCAGACACCCGCAACTGCACGATGCGGTGCGGGCTCTGCCTTCGCGGCGCTCCGACGAAGCCGGGGCCTGACCCACATGCTGCGTGTAGAGGCCCCGGGACGCACTCTCTTCGACGATCTCCTGTGCCGCCCCCCACAGCGTCTGCGACGCCTCGGCGATGTGGCGCTTGTGAGCAAGCACCTCGTCCTTCGTGGGCGCGGGCTCGTCAGGATCGGCGGTGCCGGTGAGTTGGTTGTTCACCACGGGCTGGAACGAGTCGATCGCGGCGGCGTACGCCGCTTCGGCGGTGTCGCGCGCCGCGAACTCGGTCCAAAGACCATGAAGTTCACGGGCCTGATCGGCGGGCAGCAACGAGAACACCCTTGCAGCCGCGGCCTCTTCGCGCTCGGCCTGCAGGGCCACGGCCTCAGGGTCGTAGAGCCAAGTGTCGCCGGCGTCGATCTCCACCAGGTCGTGTACGAGTAGCAGCTTGATCACCTTGAGCAGGTCGATCTCGGGAGCGTCGGCATGTTCGCTCAGCACCAGAGCCATCAGGGCGGCATGCCAAGAATGCTCGGCGCTGGTCTCCATGCGACCGGCGTCGACGGTGTGGTTGCAGCGGTGGACCGCCTTCAGCTTCTCGGCCTCGTTGAGGAAGGCGATCTGGCTGTCAAGTCTCGATGCGTCTGCTTGCACGCGTCCCCCTTCTTTGTCGGCGGTCAACCAGGCGCGCCGGTCGTAGCCACGCCCGTGCTCCTTCTGCCTACCCGTACGAGCAGCAGTAGTCGACCACCTCATCGAGCTGCAGTTTGAACGACGACTTGGCCGGTACCTCGAAGCTGTCGCCCTCGGCGAAGACCTGCCAGTCGGCGGCGCCGGGCAGAAGCACCCGCATCTCGCCGCTCAGCATCTCCATCACTTCGCGTGCGTCGGTGCCGAACTCGTATTCGCCGGGCATCATGATGCCGAGGGTCTTGCGCGTGCCGTCGGCGAACAGGACGGTGCGGCTGGTGACCTTGCCGTCGAAGTAGACATTGGCCTTCTTGACGATGGTGACGCTCTCAAAGCGATCGGACATGTCGTGCTCCCGGTCGAGTGGTGTGCGGCGCTCGTGATCGCTGCCCGTGTGCAGTGGTGAGTCTACCCCGTGATGCGGGCGCATGCCCGGTGGTCAGTTCGCCGGAACGGCCCGTCCTTGGGCCCAGGCGCGCACCGAGGCGATGCGCTCCTTTGCCATCAAGGCGATCGGCGGTGTCTGCCGCAGCTTGGCGATGAGTGAGTCCGTGCTCAGCCGGGTGTCGGCCGCAAAGGCGTCGTAGAGCGCCGACACGATCACCTGCTCGATGTCGGCCCCGCTGTAGCCCGCGCTCGCCTTCGCGAGGAGCGCCAGGTCGAAGCGAGCAGGATCCTGGCGGCGCTTCGTCAGATGAAGCGTGAAGATGCCCGAGCGTGTGATCTCGTCGGGCAGATCGACGAAGAAGATCTCGTCGAAGCGCCCCTTACGCACCAGTTCGGCCGGCAGACGTCCCGCGTCGTTCGCGGTCGCGACGATGAACGTCTCGCTGCTGCGCTCCTGCAGCCAGGTGGTGAAGGTGCCGAGCACGCGGCGCGATGTGCCGCCGTCGTCTTCGCTACCCACCGCGAAGGCCTTCTCGATCTCGTCGATCCAAAGCACCATGGGGGCGAGCCGGTCGGCAGTGCGGATCGCCCTGCGCACGTTGCGCTCGCTCTCGCCCGTATACTTGCTGTAGAGGCTCCCGGGGTCGAGTCGCACGAGCGGAAGGCCCCAGGCCGCGGCGACCGCCTTGGCGCACAAGCTCTTGCCACAACCGGGCACGCCCACCAGCAGCACGCCACGCGGGAATTCGAGGCCGAACTCCCGGCCTCGCGCCGGATTCTCGATGAGCATGCGGCGTTTTTCGAGCCAGTCTTTGAGACGGCTCAGCCCCGCTATGTCGTTCAACGACTGCGAGGCCGGAAAGTACTCGAGCAGGTGTCCCCGTTCGATCAACTTGCGTTTGGCCTGAGCCACCTGGAGGATGTCGTTGGTGTCGAGCCGGCCGTCTCGAACGATGCCCAGCGTCAGCAACTTCTCGGCCTCCGAAAGCGAGAGGCCGCGCAGATTGACCAGCAGGCGTTCCTGTTCCTCCGACGATAGGCACACATCGACCTTCATGCGGTTCGAGGCCCTGCCGATCACCTGGCGCAGGACCTCCTGATAGTCCTCGCGGGTCGGGGCGGGCACCTGCACCACTCCCATGCAGCTCCCGAGCGAATCGGCCAGCTCCGTCGCCTCCGCCGTGAATATGAGGGCACCCGGACGTCCGCTCAGCCGGGAGGCGGCTTCACGCACGAGGTCGATGATCTCGGGCCTGCCTTCGAGTGAAGAACGCAGCCCGTAGAAGAGATAGAGCGCGGTGAAGCTGGAATCGATGACATTGCGAAGGGCCGCGCAGGGATCCTCGGTCTCGAACACGGGTGGGGGTGTGCCGACCCGGCTGAGACCCGTCCCTCGCCGCCACGCGTAGAGGGGCACCTGCATATTCCAAGCCACCTGCTGAACGATCGCGGCGGCGCGCTCTTCCTCAGGTGTGTCGATCAGCACAGCCCCATATCCGGCGCGGATCATGAGTTCGCAGTCGCGAGCAAGGCCCTGTATGCTGTGCGCGCTCCCGGCCGCGACTTCCGACATCGTTCCCCCTGACGGCTCCGTCTGCGAATGTTGCTGCCTTGACGCCCGACGAGGCCGCCCTGACAGGCAGACTATATGAGCACGACGGGGGTGCGTCAAGCGACGCGCTACGTCCCGGCACTCCGCAACTCGAACTCGGTGAGAACCACGCCCTCCGGGGTCGAGCGGAGCTCGAGGATCGCACCGCCCGGGGTCACGGCGCAGCCACTGCCCGCCCAACTATCCTGCGGCAGACGCAGCTGGCCCAGGCAGTCGCCCCCCGGCGTGATGCCCACCACGC
>JAKAHF010000649.1:2273-2644 GCA_021815245.1 Actinomycetes bacterium | reverse complement strand
CCGGGCGCATAGCTCAGTGGGAGAGCGCCTGCCTTACAAGCAGGTGGTCGCAGGTTCAAATCCTGCTGCGCCCACTCCTTGGCCGGTCGCCTTCCGCCTCGTTTGAAACGGTACTCCGACTGTCCAAAATCCACACGAAACACGCATCGACAGCAGCAGGCGGGCGTGATACTGTCAATAGTATTATACTGTCTGTAATATAACGCGAGTAAGCGAGGTGGCGCTGGTGACCGGTGCGACTGATATGTGGGCCATCTACGATCGGCTCATCGACGACATTCCCGGCGACATCGTCGTCGGCTCGTACTTGGTGGGTTCCACCTGGACTCTGGTGGAGGGGGGTGGAGCGGGAATCGGCATGGCTATGACCT
>JAKAHF010000649.1:0-2263 GCA_021815245.1 Actinomycetes bacterium | reverse complement strand
AGGCGGGGCCTCGGGCGGCACGGCTCGTGTCTCGCACTGCGGCCGCCTTCTGCGCGATCTGGCCGGCGACGTCAAGAGCTGGAATCTCCCGACTGCTTCCGTGGGCATGGCCGCGGTGAACGCGTGGCACAACGATCCCGAGGTCGTCCGTCGCTGGGTCAACAAACCCCTGGACGAGCTGAGATCGCCGGGCGCCTTCGAGACCATGTTGCCCGAGATGGCAGGCAAGAAGGTGGCGGTCATCGGGCACTTTCCGGGGCTGGAGCCCGTCGCCGAGATCGCCGAGCTGACCGTGCTCGAGCGCAATCCGGCGGGCGGCGATCTGCCCGACTTCGCGTGTGAGTACGTGCTCCCTGAGCAGGACTACGTGCTCATCACGGGCACGACCGTCACCAACAAGACCCTGCCGCGGCTCCTCCAGCTCTGCGAGCATGCCTCTGTTGCGATCGTTGGCCCCAGTCTGCCGTTCGCTCCCTGGTGGTTCGATTGTGGGGTGGATCTTCTTGCCGGGGCCGTCGTTGTCGATCGCGAGTGTGTCTGGAAGTGCGTGAGCGAGGGTGGGCACCGAGAGGTCTTCGAATATGGCGCGCCGATGATCAACATCAGACGCCACGATCTCGCGTAGCCGGTCATGTCGCTATCGAGCAAGCAGGTGGAGCCTCAAGGCACATCCTCTGTCGCTTCTCAAGCGACGCTTTCGTGGGTGACGCGGGTACAAGGACTGCTATCGAAGGGGGGAGTGGTCTGGCTCGTCGGTCTCCCGGTGGTCGCCTTTCTGATCTCGATGACGTTGGGCAGGTATCCGATCTCATTGGGCCAACTCCTGACGCTTCTCGCGGCGAAACTCCATCTATCCGACGCGCCGATCGCGCAGAGTGTCGACACCGTGATATTCGGCGTGCGGCTGCCCCGCGTGCTTGCCGCGATGCTGATCGGTGGCGGCCTATCGGCGGCGGGAGCCTCATACCAAGGCCTGTTTCGCAATCCCCTTGTCTCGCCCGACATCCTCGGCGCGTCGGCGGGCGCGGGCTTCGGGGCCGCCCTTGGCATCATGCTCGCCAAGAGCATCGTGGCGACAGAACTGCTGGGCGTGGCGTTCGGATTGGGCGCCGTGCTCTCTACCTATTTCATAGCCGGGAGGCTCAAGCGGGGCGATCCGATCCTGTTTCTGGTGCTTGCCGGCATCTTGATCGGCACAGTGTTCAACTCGCTGATCTCGCTGCTCAAGTATCTCGCCGACCCGAACGACAAGTTGCCCGCCATCACCTTCTGGCTCATGGGCAGCCTGGCTTCGATCGACCGAAAGGACCTGCTTCTGCTGATGGGGCCCATAGTGGTCGGCATGGTGGCTCTGTTCAGCATCCGGTGGCATCTCAATCCGCTCTCGTTCGGCGAGGAGGAGGCGCGGTCCATGGGGGCCGAGACGGGCAAGCTCCGGGTCATCATCATCGGGGCCTGCACGCTCATCACGGCTTCGGCGGTGAGCGTCGCCGGCATCATCGGATGGGTGGGCTTGGTGATACCCCATCTCGCCCGGGGACTGGTGGGGCCCGACTACTCCAAGCTGTTGCCGGTGTCGGCGGTGATCGGCGCGGTCTATCTGCTGGTGGTCGACGATGTCGCCCGCCTGGCCGGCCCGCTGGAGCTACCGATCGGCATCTTGACGGCCCTGGTCGGCGCTCCGGTGTTTCTGCTGCTGCTCGCGCGAACGCGGAGGGCCTGGGCATGATCCTCGAACTGCGCGGCGTCTCCTGTGGCTATGGCGCCAGGTGCGTCCTCGCCGATATCGACCTGGCGGTCGGCGAGCACGACAACGTCTGCCTGCTTGGGCCGAACGGGGTCGGCAAGACGACGCTCTTTCGCACCATCCTCGGCGCCCTGCGCCCTCAGAAAGGCCGGATTCTCGTCGCCGGCGACGATGTCTCCCGCCTGACCCGCGGTGAGCGGGCACGGCTCATGGCCTACGTGCCGCAGGCCCATACCGCGCCGTTCCCCTTTCGGGTGCTCGACGTCGTGATCACCGGCCGGACGGCCCACATAGGGCTGACGGCCAGGCCGACGAGGCACGACCAAGCCATCGCCGAGGCCTCCTTGGAGCGAATGGGGGTGCACCACCTGGCCGAGCGCCCCTACACCGAGTTGAGCGGTGGCGAGAGGCAACTCGTGCTGATCGCCCGCGCCCTCGCGCAGGAGCCGCGCATACTCATCATGGACGAGCCGTCGTCGCACCTTGACTTCGGCAATCAGGCTCGCCTTCTCGCGC
>JAKAHF010000648.1 GCA_021815245.1 Actinomycetes bacterium | reverse complement strand
CAGCAGCGTCTTTCAGACTATCGAAGAGCCCCATGTTCGCCTCCATCTTCGCAGCAGGTTTGTCCCGACAATCTATACCGTGCCCACACGCAGCGCAACACCGGGCGGCTACGCGCCGAGTGCTACGAGCCGTAGCGCAGGCGCACCGGCGAGCAGGCCCGCCAGTGGTAGACGATCATGCGCAAGGTCGGCCGCGTGACCGGCTGGGCGGCGACGAGGTTGACCGTGCCCAGGGTCGTCCCGGCAAGCCGGAACGTCGCATGTCCGAGTACCTCACCGGCGGCGACCGGGACCGAGGGTTCGCGGTCTATGGAAACCGAGCGGGTGACGATATCGCCTTTGTGCAGGCGCGCGGCCAACGATCGGTCCGACACGACCGTCACGCTGCGTCCGAGGATGTCGGTCAGCTCGAGGTCGACGATCTCCTGCCGCGGGTTGATGAGCACGGTGCGCGGCCGCAGGTCGAAGCCGTATTCGAGGAGACTGCGCGATTCGCGCCAGCGGATATCGCTGGTTTCGGCACCAAGAACGACCGAGATCATCGACACCCCGTCGCGATTGCCCGAAGCGACCAAACAGTACTTCGCATAGGGGGTCGATCCGGTCTTCACGCCTGTGACCCAACCGAGGTCCATGAGCAGCTCGTTACCATTGTGGTCCCAGTAGCGGGGTTTCTGCTGACCGGGGGCGGCGGGCAAGGTGATCGACTCACTGTCGACGATCTCTCGAAAGAGCTCGAACTGTTGCGCATAGCGGGTCATCGTGGCAAGGTCGTTGGCCGAGGAGTAGTGGTTGTTCTTGTCGGCGCCCTTGGGCTGCACGCCGTGCGGATTCACAAAGCGCGTATTCTTCAGGCCCATCTCCTTGGTCTTTGCGTTCATCATATCGACGAAGCCCTTCACGCTTCCTCCGGCGGCTTCGGCCAAGGCGATGGCAGCGTCGTTGCCGCTGATGATGAGCAGGCCGTGCAGTAGTTGGTCGACCGTCAACACCTCGCCTTTGACGAGCGACGCTTTCGAGCCCTCGACCGAGACAGCGTTGGCCGAGACTGTCACCTTCTGCTGAGGGTCGAGCGTCTCGAGCACCACGATGGCCGTCATGATCTTGGTGGTCGAAGCCATCGGCAGGCGTGCATTGGCGTTCTTCGAGAAGAGGATCTCGCCGGAAGCGGCGTCGATGAGAATAGCCGCGGTGGCGCTGACCTCGGGGAGGACCGGCTCGCCTGATGCGAAAGCGGCCGTTATGGTGGCGTCGGGCACTGTGGCGATCGCCAGGGCTGAGCCGGTCGCCACGAGCAGTGTGACGACGACGACGATCACCGAGAGGGCGGCGAGGACGGGTCTCCGCGCCGCGCCTCTCATGCGATCCGAACCGCGGTGCCTATTCCACCAGCGCTGCACTATTGATGACGATGGGCTCCAAGGGCACGTCCGCGTGTGGTCCGTGATTGCCGGTACGCACCTGAGCGATCGCGTCGACCGTCTCCATGCCCTCGACTACTTTGCCGAACACCGCGTATCCCCAGCCCTGAGGGGTGGGAGCGGTGTAGTTGAGAAACTTGTTACCTACGAGGTTGATGAAGAACTGCGCGGTGGCGCTGTTGGGATCGGGGGTCCTGGCCATGGAGACGGTGCCGCGCTCGTTCTTGAGTCCATTTGACGCTTCGTTGGCGATGGGCGCGTTCGTGTTCTTCTGCCGCATGTCGGCGGTGAAGCCGCCACCCTGCACCATGAAGCCCTGGATCACGCGGTGAAAGATGGTGCCGTCGAAGTAGTTCGACGCGACGTAATCGAGGAAGTTCTTGGTGCTGATCGGAGCGTTGATCGGGTCGAGCTCAATGGTGATATCGCCGAGCGAAGTGCTGAGGAGCACGCGAGGATTGGTCTGTTCTGTCATGTCGCTCTTCTTTCTTGGCCGGGGGGCCGGTGTGATCGACGTGCACGATCGAGGCGTGTCTTGCTGACTATTCTCCCATGCATGGAGATGGCATGCACCAACTTCGCACTGTGCTCGGCCGACCTGGTTCGGCCGGCTCTCAATCGAGGGGTCGGAGGACGCCTCCGCCGCTGAGCGTGAAGGTGCGCCCGCCCAAGGGACCGTTGGCCGGGTCGTCGGCGACGTAGTAGACGGTATGCCCGTTGCCGATGATGCTGGCTATGGCGGTCCCGCTAGTACCTCCGGCGAGCGTGACGCTCGTGAGGTAGGTGTCGGCCGTCACGATGAAAGCGCTCGTGGCGTCGATCGAAAGGTCGACCCTTCTCGCGGTTTGGGCGGCGTTGATCGCGCCGGTCAATACCGAATGGCCGTTAAGACGCACGCTGAGTGTGCTGGGCGCGTCGGCGACGATGTCACCACGCAGCATCTGCCCGGTGGCCACCAAGGCCGCCCGGCTTCCACTCAAGCGGCTCCCTCCCCAGGCACCCGTGGTCGCGCTTATCAATACGCCCGAGCTACACACAAGATCGACGTTCTCCAGTGTGATCAGCCCCGATGCGTCGGTCACGCGGAAGAGCGGACTGTCGCTGCCTGTCGCGCTGAGCGAGCCGCCCGTCATGGTGAACGAGCCTCGTGTGTCCTGGCCGGCGCCGTGCTGCGCTTGGCGGAACGCAACGCCG
The DNA here is from genome assembly GCA_021815245.1 of Actinomycetes bacterium. The sequence continues at coordinate 31 of JAKAHF010000648.1, read as the reverse complement.
CATCCGTTCCGCATTGTGGTGGACAGCTTCA
>JAKAHF010000027.1 GCA_021815245.1 Actinomycetes bacterium | reverse complement strand
TCCGATGCTGTGACGTTGCCGGGGAGACACTCGTGCTCGGGCATGTATCCCAGACGCATCCGTCCCTCGGGCGATTCGTAGGGCTTGGCACCCAGAACCTCGACGAAACCGGAGGTGGGCTTGATCAGGCCAAGGAAGAGCTTGATGGCCGTGCTTTTGCCCGCGCCGTTGGGACCGAGCAGTCCGGTGACGCCCTCATCCACGTCGAAAGTGGCCTGTTCGAGCGCGACAGTCGAGCCGTAGTGCTTGGTGAGGTTTTCAGCAACGAGTAGCGGCATGGTCGCCAGTATACCTTTCTGGCTGAAGGGAACTTCAGGTCTGGTCGGGTGCAACGGATTGCCGAGTAGAAGACGCCCGGCGTCTATGACTCGGACCGGATTGTAGAGGTAGCCGGAACTCAGCGCGCTTCGTATGCGGAGCGGAGTCTCGCGGCCACCTGGTTCAATCGCCTATCTTGCGTCCAGAGTGGGACCCCGGTCATGACTGCCGAGGAAAGTAGATGCATGTCGACGTAGCCAAGGCCCTGTCCCGCGAGGCCACGGGCGTCGATGAACGCGAGCACCTCGTCGTGGCTGGCAACCGAGGCTTGTGGCAGAGCAGCGAGCAGTGAGGTGATCTCCGTCCGGTTGGTCAGATTCCCGCAGGCGAGCTCGCCGATGATGAAGGGGTGGCACAGAACCAATCCTTCATCGAGAAGACGGCTGAGTTCTTCGTTGCCGTTACGCAAGTGATCGATCCAGATCGAAGTGTCGGCCAGTACCATCAGCCGTCGCGTCTCCTCGGGATCGGCTTGAGCTGCTTCTCAGTGGCCCCCATTCTGGCCAGCCGTTTCGCGCTCTCGCGTGCGATCAACGCCTCGAGTCCCAGCCGGACTAGCTTTGTCTTCTCGGTGGTTCCGGTCATTTCGGCCGCCCTCGTGAGGAGCTCGTCGTCAATGTTCAGGGTTGTCCGCATAATTCACCGTCCGCATCTAGATATATGTATGAGTATGGTCGGTTCATACATATTCCTCAAGTCCTCTTGCTGACGGCGTCTGCGTACCGGGGAGTACCGAGCTTGTCACGTTCACGGTCGCACGCCCCTAGGACTTTGGAACGAGGTTGGCGACAGCGGTGCTTGCCTATCGACCAGTTCCCCGCCCGGGATTAGATCGAGTGCTCCCTCAAGCATCGACGGTAGAAACCCGATAGAGGCTCTCAGGAGAGTACAAGGAGCAGAGGGGAGATGAATGCCGGCAATGGAGTGGCAGTGGACGCCCTACTCGGTGCCGGTCGTCGTCGCGGTTGTCCTTTCGGCCGCACTCGCTGTCCAGGCCTGGCGCAAGAGGCCGTCGGCGGGGGCGGCTTCAGTCGCTCTGCTCATGACCGCCCTAGCTTGGTGGTCTTTCGGGTACGCACTCGAGTTGAGCGCCGCCACGTTCGACTGGGAACTTTTGTGGACAAACGTGCAGTACCTGGGAATCGTACTGAGCCCCGCTGCGTGGCTACTGTTCGCCGTCGACTATTCAGGGCGTAGACGCAGGCTGACTCGACGAAGCCTTGTGCTACTCGCCATCGAACCGGTGCTGGCGCTGGTCCTGGTCTGGACCAACAGTGCGCACCACCTCGTTTGGCGCAGCGTGGAATTGGTGAACACGGCAGGCTTCAATGCTCTCTCGCGCACATACGGCATCGCGTTCTGGATCCACACCGCCTACTCCTATGCCCTGCTGCTCACGGGCGCGGTCCTGCTACTGGGATACCTGCTCCGTTCTCCACGGCTCTTCCGTGGGCAGTTCGTCGCGGCGTTGGTGGCGGTCGCGGTGCCCTGGGTGGGTAGCATTCTCTATGTCACACGGCTCAATCCGTTCGACGGTCTGGATATCTCGCCGCTCGCGTTCACCCTCAGCGGTGTCTGCGTGGTCTTCGGGCTGTATCGATATCGTCTTCTCGATCTGGTCCCGGTAGCGCGCGATGTGCTGATCGAGTAGTTGAGTGACGGCGTCATCGTGCTCGATGCTCAGGGCAGAGTCGTCGACATCAATCCGGCCGCCCAGCATCTGCTCGGACGGCTTTCGCATGAGGTGGTCGGACAATCGTTGGAGGCGGCGTTCGCTTCGGCCCTCGGGCCGGACCATTCACCCGCGTCAACCGCATCCGCCGCCACAGAACTGGAGTTCACTGTCGGCCAGGATCGACGCTACGTAGAGTTGCGGGTGCGCCCCCTCGGCGGGCACAAGGCACCCCAGGGAGGCAGGCTGGTCATACTGCGTGATATAACCGACCAGCGCACCATGGTTGAGAGACTGTGCCAGGCAAACGAAAGTCTGGTTGCCGCTCAGCGCAGCCTCGAGGTTCAGGCCAATACCGATTCGCTCACAGGGGCGATGACCCGCCGGGCCATCTTCGAGCTCCTCGATCAAGAGCTTTCGCGAGCCGAGCGCGACTCGACGCCCCTCGGTCTCGCTGTTCTTGACATCGACCATTTCAAGCTCATCAACGACTCCCATGGTCACTACGTGGGTGACGAGATCCTTCGCGAACTCGTGTGCCGGCTGCGACTGCTCATGCGGCCCTATGACGGTCTTGGACGAATAGGCGGGGAGGAATTCCTCATCGTGGCGCCGGGGGTCGATGATTTCGCGGCGGACGCTCTTCTCGACCGGGTTCGCCTGGAGGTGTCGAGCCGCCCCTTCCTGGTGGAGAACCGGCAACTCTGGGTTACGGTCAGTCTTGGTGGAGCCACTCGGCACGATGAATCGGCCGGAATGCTGTACCGCCTGGCCGACGACGCGCTGTACAAGGCAAAGGCTGCCGGCCGCAACTGCTGCGTCATGGCAGCCGCGACGGAGCGCCGGGCGGTCTTGGACCACCAGCGTCACTAGGGCTGGCCTGGGCGCGCCGGGCGGTGCGCCGATCGAGGCGGCGCTCCTAGACTCACTCGCGGGTGCCAGAGCGGCGACCGGTTTGTCGCAGCCACCGCGTCACGATAGAGTGAACTGCGATGCTCACCAAAACCTATCGTGCCGAACCGCGCACACCAAGCTCTCGGATAGCCTTAAGAGAGACCGACTGTCGATGACGATCAAGGAGCGGCGGATCATGGATGGCCCTCGCCAATTGCATGAGCTGGGTCAGAGCGTCTGGCTCGACAACATCACCCGCGACCTACTCACTACCGGCACGCTCGAGCGCTATATCGCCGAATTGTCGGTGACCGGTCTCACCTCCAACCCCACCATCTTCGACCAGGCCATAACGCGCACCACCGCCTACGCCGACGAGATCCGCAGGTTGGCGGCCGGAGGACTATCCGGTGAAGCCCTGTTCTTTGAACTTGCGATCCAGGATCTCAGCGAGGCGGCCGACCTGTTCGCGCCGGTGCACCGGCGCACGGCCGGCGTCGATGGCTGGGTGTCGCTGGAGGTGTCGCCGGCGTCTGCTCACGACACCGGCCGCACGGTGGCCGAGGCCACGTCGCTGCACCAAAAGGCAGGCCGGCCCAACCTGTTCATCAAGATCCCCGGCACCGTGGAGGGGGTTCCCGCCATTGAAGAGGCGATCTTCGCCGGCATACCGGTCAACGTGACGCTTCTCTTCTCCCGCGAGCAGTACGTTTCGGCCGCCGAGGCCTACATGCGGGGCATCGAGCGTCGCGTCGCGGCCGGTCTTGACCCCGACGTGAGGTCTGTCGCGTCGCTCTTCGTCAGCCGGTGGGACAAGGCGACTATGGAGAGAGTCCCCGCCGATCTGCGGGGCAAGCTGGGCACCGCCATCGCCGGGCGGTCGTACGCGTTCTACCGAGACCTACTTGAAACGGATCGCTGGCAACGGCTCGAGAACGAGGGCGCGCGTCCGCAGCGGTTGCTTTTCGCGAGTACCGGCACCAAGGACCCCACGGCATCCGACGTCCTGTACATCGAGGCCCTGGCCGCACCGAACACCATCAACACCATGCCGGAGGAGACCCTGCTCGCCTTCAGCGATCACGGCAGAGTGGAGCAGATACTGCCGCGCGACGGCGGCTCCGCTGAGGAAGTGCTTGCCGAGTTTGCGCGGGCGGGCATCGACGTGGACCAACTGGCGGCAGACCTTCAGGAACAAGGCGCCGAAGCGTTCGTGGCTTCGTGGCGGCACCTCTGCGACTCGGTGGCCGGCTCGGCCGGATAGCCGCGAGTCAGCACCACGATGTGTTTCCAGCCTATGAGCGGGAGGGGGTGGAGGGCAGCGGGGTAGCCACCTGGGGAAACGCCCGAAGAACCCTCGCATCCATCGTGACGAGCCTGGTTCCCAACTGGAGGGCCAAGGCGACGTATTCGCAATCGTAGGCGGAGCAATCACAGCGATAGGCTAGGTCGAGGACGCTGGCGGAGTCCACCTCGTATTCGTTGTCGCACATGAGATCCTCCGCCTCCGACTGAATACGGCGGACATCGTGCAGGTTCAGCTCTTCTCGTCGGAGGTATCCGGTCAAGACACTTCGCAACTCGCTTCGCCAGAGAAGTGGCGCCACCCAGTCCGGATCCTTCCGCATCACTGCTCGAGCCGCGGTCGTGAACTGCCCCGGTAGGTAGTAGTAGGCCAGGATGTTCGCGTCAACCACGATCAAGGTCGTCCCTCGTTCTTGAACTCATCTACGAGTGCGTGGTCGAATAGCCTGGTCTGCAGCCCCTCGCCGATGGCTCGGGCGCGCGCGATCCGTTCCTCGGGGGTGATCTTCTTGGGCAGCACGAGGGCATCCTCGAGGCACACTATCGCCTCGTTGTTGATACTGCGACGATGCGCCTTCGCGGACGCCTTCAGCCGGTCGTACAGTTCATCTGGGATGTTCTTGAGCGTGATCGTGGTCGGCATCCCTCTCCCTCCAACCATAAAGAAACCATAATGGTTCTAGACTATCCGGCGCCGGGGTCGGAGTCAACCGGCTGGAGAGACCTTACTCGGGATCACGAAAGCAGCACTGCGACTTTGGTCTGGGCTCGGCGCAGCCAGCCGGCTGCTACTGGACGACCAAGGCTGCGACTTGCTGGACGTTCTTGCCACCCAGGGACGCGCTCACCGTAACTTTCCAGCTTCCGGGAGTCGTCTTTGGTCCGATCTTCCAGGTCCAGGAGACGTTGCCGTTGCCGTCGGCCCGCGTGGGCTCAAGGCCCTGTGCTTTGCTCGGTCCCGACTTGTAGAGGACGGTGATCGTGCAGTCGGCCCCGGGCAGGGTCTTGGCAACGAGTGTCGCCTGGCTGTTCGGAGAGACCGGCGAAGTCAGATCGACGATCTCCAGCCACATCTGGGCGGCGGGTTCTGTGGTTGGCGATTCGGTGCTCGTGGTTGACTGAGTCGTGCTGGTCACAGCTTCGCTGGCGGCGGTGATCGGAGTCGTGCTGGTCGGGACTTCGGCCGCGGGGGTGGTCTGGGTCGTGCCGACGAGGGCCATGACCGCGGTCGTGGTAGTCAGTGAGACAAGGGTGGTGGTCTCCACCTGTGCGTGAGCCGTGGTCGTGGTCGAAGCGGCGACCACCAGAGCCCTGGTCTGGTCAAGCTCGTTGCTCCCCGAAGAAACCCATGCTGCGCCAATGGTCGCGACGATCAGGACGAGGATGCCGGCGACTACCCCCGTCTTCTGAGCGCCGGTTCGGACCCCCCACCAGCCACGTGGCCTCTTGGAGCGTTGGGTTGGAGTGGTTGGGCGTGGCGTCGCGGTTGGGCGTGGCGTCGCGGGCGGCAATTGCGTCCCCATCACGCTCGGTCTCTGCTGGTTGGGTGTAGCTGAAGCGGCAGATACGAAGAGCGCCGGATGTGGAGATGCTGGTTGTGGGGGTGCCGGTTGCGCCGGCACACGTGGCGCCGGCACACGCGGCGCCGGCACGGGTTGCGTCGGCACGGGCCGCGGCTGAGCGGGCTGCGCAGATGGCGCCGTCTGTTGCTTGTTCAGAAGGTGCTCACGATCGGCGAGGCTGAGCTTGAGCACGGGTGCCAGCCGGTCGTCTGGGGAGGCCTTGAGGGTCGCTTGGGCCACGGCTATCGCGGCATGTCGCTCCACGTCGGCGAGGGTCGGAAGCAGCGGTTGCGCGTCGGCGCCAGACAGAAAGCCGACGTGTTTGTTGCCGATAATGACGGCCACAAACGGTTGGCCGGCAGCGTTCCGAACGACGCGAAGAGTAGCAGCGCCGGACTTGATTGGAGCGCCGCCCAGTAGCTGCACGAGAAACTCGTGGGCGCCCGCCACGAGCGAGACATCGACGTCTCTGCCGGTGCCCAGTAGAGTCTTCTTCGTTTGCTCGGCCATGCTGCCCCCCGGTTGCCGAATGATGCTGTCGAGCCTGATATCGACAGGCGGGAAGCGGGACTATAGCCCGCGAAACCCAGGGTAGGTTGTCAAGGTCTCGCTCCTGCTTGTGGCACAATGAGATCATGCCACCGACCGCACGAACCAAGCGCAGGAAGAAGCGTGTCCTCAAGACCACGGCCGAGCGACAACGCGAAATCGTCGACGTAACGATCCAACTGCTACACGAGCACGGCATCGACGGAACGAGTGTGTCGCGCATCGCGGAACGTGTCGGGATGTCCAAAGGCGCCCTCTACTACCATTTTCCGAATCACGAAGCACTGCTGGTGGTCGCGCTCACTGAGATGAATACGGTGGCCACATCGTGGTTCACAGAATCCTCCGGCGGGGATGTGCCCTCCAGTCTGCTGGCAATGGGCGAGGCTCACGCGAAATGGGCCCTTTCCGTGCGGAATTCGTTCCTGCGGCCGCTCTACCAGCTGATCGCGAGCGGCCAGGACAGCGCTCTCAACTCGCTTGTCCGCGCGACAAAGGATGATCTCTTCCAGCGCGTGATCGAGTTTGCAGAAGAGGGCAAGCGGGAGGGGACCATCCGCAATGACGTCGATTCCAGGGAGCTGGCATGGTGCGTGTTCCTCTTCCTGTGGGGCGAAGACGTCGCGGCTCTACAGGGTGACTTCGAGTTCATAACTGAGGGTGAGTCGCAGCGGCTGCTTCATCGTCTGTTGGAGCCATACTTCGTCTCGCCTGTTTGACAAGCACTCCACTGCTTGCTAGGGTTCGAGTGCTCCTCGATTTGAACGAGTATTCGAATTGGATATGCGCCCCTCTGCTGGATGGGGGATAATCGCGTCATGGCACAAGCTCCACGAACCGAGCACACCAAGAAGCGCACGCTCAAGGCGAAGCCCGAGCGGCAGCGGGAGATCGTCGACGTCACCGTCAGGCTGCTGGCCGAGCACGGCATCGCGGGCACGAGTATCTCGCGCATAGCCGATGCCGTGGGGATGTCCAAGAGCGCCCTCTACTACCACTTCCCCAACCATGAAGCGTTGCTACGGGCCGCCATGGATGCGATCGACGAAACCGCCGCCGACTGGATCACGAAGCCGCGGGCGGAGAATGCGCCGGAACGTCTCGAGGCAATCGGCCGGGCTCACTCGACGTGGACGCTTTCGGCGCGCAACACCTTCCTCCGCCCGTTCTACCAAATGATCTCCAGTAACCGGGACGAGAGCCTCACGGCCGCCATTTCCACCAAAAGAGAGGTCTACCTCGACCGGCTAGCCGAGTATGCCGAAGAGGGCAAACGCGAGGGAACCATTCGGAGTGACGCGGATTCGAGGGAAATCGCTCGCTGCATCCTGATGCATGCTTGGGGAGAAGATGTCGCGTTTCTGATGGGCGCTGAGGAATTCCTCACCGATGGCGTGTCTCAACGGCTCCTACATCGTCTCCTCGCGGTCTATGCCGTTCCGTCTTCGGACGACCGTTCCGTCCCGCCGGACGGAGAAGAGATCTAGCAGACCGGGAAGAGCCGTGGCGTCGCCGATGGTCAGTGCCGGCTCGGGTCTTTCGGCCCTCTCCTCCTAGCCCGCTTCCAGGCTTAGCGTCCCGCCCCGCAGGGACCTCTTTGGGGCCTCCCAAAACTCCCTGTTGACACCCGGATATCCACCTGCTACCGTTTCGAACACCCGTTCAATTGAACGAGTGTTCGAATTGCGTCGTTGCTCTGTGCTTTGGCTCTTGCTCGGCCCGTCCGCTTCGTCACAGGAGCCAAGGGAGGTGATGCTCGAGTAGGCAATCAAGTCCGTTGGCTGGTTGGAATCATCCATGCTTAGGAGGGCGATAATGCGCAGACTCGGAACTACCACTTTCGTCGGCGTCGCGGCGCTTCTGGCGCTGCTCCTGTTCACACTCCTTGCCGTAGCGGCTTGCGGGTCGGACGAAACGACGACCACGACGCTGCCGACAACTCAGACAACGACCGGTGCTTCGACCGCTCCGCCCAGCACCTCGGGGGTAAGCAGCAGCGATACCACGCCGACATCGCAGACCGGCGGTCCGGCCACCGGCACTCCCTACAAGATCGGCGTTCTAAACACCATGTCTGGTGATTTTGGCTTCCTGGGCAAGGACCTCGTTGACACGGCCAACATGGAGATAGAACTGATCAACGCCAATGGCGGCGTGAACGGCCACCCGCTCGAGCTTGTCGTTGAGGACGATGCGGGAGACCCTGCCAAGGCGGTGGCGGGATTCACGAAACTCGCGGATGATCCGGAGATACTGGCTATCATCGGCCCCGTATTCCCATACCTACTCCCGGCCACCCAGCCTCTAGCCGATGAGAAGCAGGTTACCTACATCACCGAGGGACCTGGCATCCCAGCCGTTCAAGAGTTGAATCCCAAGTTCACCTTCTACGGCGCTCTCTATCAGGACATCGACGCGCAATCCATGTTGCAGATCTTCCAGGGCAAGGGCCTGAAGAACATTGCCATCATCTCGCAGAACGATCCCTATGCGCTGAGTGTCTCGAACTTCCTGATCGAGCAGGCAAAAGCAGCTGGTTTGCAGGCAACACTCCTTTCGGACACCATCGACCCGGGAGCCATGGACGTTACTCCTCAGGTCAACAAGCTCAAAGCCCTTATCGAGAGCACGGGCGCCGACAGCATCGCAGTCAATATCTATCCCAACTACGTCAGTTCCTTCCGGAAAGCGGCGGCAGCCGCCGGCATCGATCTACCGATGGTGGCCTACGGAGTGGCGGCGGATTGGTCCACCCTAGCCATGGGCGGCGACGAACTGAACGGCCTTATGCTCCCGGGCGCCAAAGTCGTCGCGGTCTCCTGGCTGCCGGATAGCGACCCACAGAAGGCGATGATCCTTGACTTCAGCAATCGCTACCAGGCGAAATTCGGCAAGGTGCCCGGGGCCGTTGCCGTCGTTGGCGCCGATATCGTTCGCTGGTTGGCCCACGCCTTGGAGACCTCGGGTCCCGACCGAGTGAAGTTGCGCGACGCGATCGCCTCGACCAAGGGCTTCCTGACGCCGTACGCCGACCGCACGGTGCAGCCCGGCAGCAACTCCAGCGCGCCGTTTGGGACATATGTCCCGATGGTCATCGAGGGGATGCAGTTCGTCGAGCTGAAGCTCCAGTAGCCGAGCGGTAGATCGACAAAGGCGAGAGGCCGTACATGTCAGTCACCGAGTTCATACAGAACCTTATCGCAGGTGTGGTGGTCGGGTCGGTGTACGGCCTCATCGCCCTTGGCTACGTGACGATCTATCGATGCTCGGGCATAGTCAATTTCGCCCAAGGTGTCTTCGCGATGCTGGGGGCACTCATCTCCATGTGGCTCATCCGCAACGAGCACATGAACTACCTGTTGGCTGTGATCATCGCCATAGCCATCACCTCTGCAATCGGCGTCATGGTCTACATAGTGGTCGTCGACCGCGTCCGTCAAGAGCTTGTAGTGTCGCAACTGATGTCCACACTCGGTGTGGCGACGCTCGTCAGCGGCATCATGCTTGTTCTTCGCGGCGGGTACCCACAGACGCTTCCCTCGTTCACATCGGACAAGCCGTGGAAGATCGCCTCCGTGTCCATTCCCCAGCAGGGTGTTTGGGTGATGCTCGTCACGGTGGTGATCGTCGTGATTCTCTATCTCGTCAACACCCGCACTACATTCGGCAAGAAGATGACGGCCACCGCCACCGACCCGATGGCGGCCAGCCTGGTGGGAATATCGAGGCGGGCGATGATCAGCTGGGCTTTCATCATCTCTTCGGCGATAGGAGCGGCGGCCGGGCTGGCTATCGCCGGCATGACCCCGATGAACTACGCTTCGGGGAGCGCGTTTGGGTTCAAGGGCTTCATCGCGGCGGTTCTGGGAGGTTGGGGCAAGAGTTCCGGCGCCCTGGTCGGCGGACTCTTGCTCGGCATCTTTGAGACGTTCGGCGCTGCTCTGCTGCCGTCTGGGTATAAAGATGCGATCTCATTCCTTCTGCTGATCCTGGTCATGTACTTCCGGCCCACGGGAGTGATGGGATCCTCTCTTGTGGAGGAGACGACATGAGCCCCCAGCGAGCCCTGGCGAGAGGGACCATCGGCCGCGTTCTGCTCGTCCTGGTTGTCGCGGTATGGCCGTTCTTGTTCGGCGGTGGGTTTGCACTCACGGTGATGAGCACCGCGGGAGTCTACGCGATCGTGTCCCTCGGTCTGGGCCTGCTCTTGGGCCAAGCCGGTCAGATCTCGTTGGGCCAGGCCGCTTTCTTCGGAGTAGGGGCCTTTGCGGCCGCGGTTCTCAGCGTCAACTATGGGCTAGCCCCCTGGGCGGCGGTCGTCGCCGCCACAGCTCTGTCAAGCATCGTGGCTCTCGTTGTGGGCCGGCCGATGCTCAAGCTCAAGGGCTACTTTCTTGCGCTCGCAACACTGGGGCTCGGCGAGATATTCGTGGTGGTCGTCCGGCAACATCGGCAATGGTTCGATGGCAACGTGGGTGTCGTCTCCATACCCAAGTTCAGCGTCGGCGGATGGACGTTCGCCTCGTACAGGAGCCAGTACTACCTGATATGGGTCGTAGCTCTGGTCATCGTCGTCCTCGTCGAGCGCTCACTCCTTTCACGCGGGGGAAGGGCCCTGCGGGCGCTGTCGAGCAGTGAGAGCGCCGCGTCCACCCTGGGCATACGCACGGCGGGCTGGAAGCTCAAG
>JAKAHF010000647.1 GCA_021815245.1 Actinomycetes bacterium | reverse complement strand
CGAGGGCATCGCCGTCGACACTCATGTCAACCGCCTGAGCCAACGGCTCGGCCTCGCCGAGTCGCGCGACTCCGAGAAGATCGAACGCGAGCTGATGGCCATCGTCCCGCGAGACGACTGGTTCAGCCTGACATACCTGATCATCGAGCACGGGCGGGCGGTCTGCATGGCGCAGCGCCCCAAGTGCGGGGAGTGCCTGCTCAACGACATCTGCCCGTCGGCTTTCAAGGTGTGAGCAAGCACCGCTCGCACGAGGCGACCGGCAACGGCGAGACCCCAGAGGGACGCTCCTCGGACCGTCTCGCTCACGCGACGATCGCGCGCTACCTGCCCATCATCGCGCTGGTCGTGCTCGCACTCGTGTGGGGCTACAACTGGGTGGTCATGAAGGTGGCGATCCGCTCATCCGACCCCTTCACCTTCATGACGCTTCGCACTGTACTGGGAGCGTTGGCGCTTCTCGCTCTCGTGGCCATACGCAGAGGCCCGGTGCGACCCAAGCACTTCTGGGTGACGGCGGCATACAGCATCTTCGGCACCAGCATGACAGGCATCACGATCTGGGCGCTCAGCCTGGGCAGCGCCGGCAAGGTGTCGATCCTCACCTATACGATGCCCTTTTGGCTCCTGCTGATCGCATGGCCGGTTCTGGCGGAGCGCCTGCAGGGCGCGCAGTGGATAGCCGTGGTGATCGCGCTGGCCGGCTTGGTGTGCGTGCTCGAGCCATGGAACCTGCGGGGGGTCTGGGCCAGCGTGCTCGCCACGCTCGGAGGACTCTCCTGGGCCATCGCGTCGGTACTGTTCAAGGTCATCCGCCGCCGCTACGACGTGGAACTCCTCTCGTTCACCGCGTGGCAGGCCCTGCTCGGCTCGATCCCGCTGATCGTGGTGTCGGTGCTGGTGGACGACACCGGCCCCGACTGGAACGCGGGCTTCATCGCCGCACTGCTGTTCAACGTGATAGTGGCAAGCGCCATCGCTTGGGTGCTCTGGCTGTACGTACTTCACAATCTGAAGGCCGGTACGGCTGGCATAAGCACGCTCGCGATTCCGGTGGTGGGAGTGGCCGCGGCCTGGATCCAGCTGGGCGAGCGCCCGGGAGCCTACGAAGCGGCCGGCATCGCCCTGATATTGGCGGCCCTGGCGATACTGACCGCACGGGAGTGGTTGAAAGCACGCGCCAAGTAGGCGCCGAGGTGCGAGAGTGCGGCAGGCGAGCGACGCGAGCCGACCCGCCGGTTTGGCGAGGCGAGCGCGGCAGGCGAGCGAGAGCGAGCCGACCCGCCACCCTGTGAGGCCGGGCACCGGGAATGAGGTCCGGCAGTGAAGCCCCTACCGTGCCGAAGCACGGGCGTGCGCCGGCTGGCAGAGGGGAGCCGCGCTCCGCGGTGTCCGGCGGAGCGGCTTTCGCCGAGCGCGGCAGGCGAGCAAGAGCGAGCCGACCCGCCGGTTTGGCGAGGCGAGTGCCGCGCAGCCGGGCACCGCGGAGCGCGGCCACTCACTGTGATCGCGGGCGCAAGTCGGTGAGTCGGCGCATGTTATCCTCGCACAGCATAGAAACGCGGTGTTCGTGACGCACGGCCGCTGCCCAGTATCAACAAGGGGAACCAGAGATGATCTTCGATCGTGAGTTCGAGTGCATGGATCGGCAAGAGCTTCGCAAGCTCCAAGACGAGCGCCTCAAAGCCTTGGTCAAGCGCGTATACGATCGGGTCCCCTTCTATAAGGCCTTGTTCGACAAGGAGGGCATCAAGCCCGATTCCTTCGCCGGCATCGACGCTCTGTCGACCCTCCCGTTCACCCGCAAGTACAACCTGCGCGACGAGTATCCGTTCGGCCTGTTCGCCACCCCGATGAGGGACGTCGTGCGTCTGCACGCTTCGTCGGGCACCACCGGCAAGCCGACCACCGTCGGCTACACCAAGAACGACATCGCCATGTGGGCCAACGTGTGCGGCCGGGCCTTGGCCTGCGCCGGCACCACCCCCGACGATGTCGTGCAGGTGGCCTACGGCTACGGTCTCTTCACCGGCGGACTCGGCGCTCACTACGCCGCCGAGGCCATCGGCGCCGCGGTGATCCCCATCTCGGGCAGCAACACGCAGCGCCAGCTCATGCTCATGCAGGACTTCCATACGACCGTGCTGTGCTGCACTCCCAGCTTCGCGCTCTACCTGTGGGATGTCGCCCAGCAGGTCGGCCTCGATGTGACCGAGCTCCCGCTCAAGGTCGGCGTCTTCGGAGCCGAGCCCTGGTCGGAGAACATGCGCAAAGACATCGAGAAGAAGTGGAACATCAAGGCCTGCGACATCTACGGCCTGTCGGAGATCATCGGCCCGGGCGTTTCGTGCGAGTGCGTCGAAGCCCAGTCGGGCCTGCATCTCAACGACGACCACTTCTTGCCTGAGATCATCAATCCCGAAACGGGAGAGGTCCTACCGGAGGGCGAGCGAGGCGAGCTGGTCATCACCACGCTGACCAAGGAAGCCTTCCCGCTCATTCGCTACCGCACGGGCGACATCACCCGGCTGACCACCGAGCCCTGCGTCTGCGGGCGCACGAACACCCGCATGGACCGCATCCACGGCCGCACCGACGACATGCTCATCATCAGGGGCGTCAACGTCTTCCCGAGCCAGGTGGGGTC
>JAKAHF010000026.1 GCA_021815245.1 Actinomycetes bacterium | reverse complement strand
GAGAGCGGCCCGGTCTCCGCCGAGATCTCGCGCGAGAGGTCCAGACGTTCCTCCCGATCACTCCCCCGCTCACCCGGCAGCAGCCCACGCCGGATGAGGTCGAGCCTGCGTCGCTCCCGGACGGACCCGGAGATCGCCCGCTCGACAAGGTCACTCGCCATGGTCGAGGCCTCCGGTCTGGTCGAACAGACTTGGCTGCACGAAAGCCGCCTCGGCGAGCTGCAGGTCGGACTTCCAGGCCCCGTAGATCTTGACCTCCTGCACGAACGCCTCGAAGTCGTGACCGTTCACGCGGGGCTGGTAGTTGTCGTTCGCCTCCACGTGACAGAGCTCGTGGAACACCAGGGCCTCGATCTGGCGGAAGGTCAGCCGACAGGACCGGCAGTGGTCGCCCGAGAGCATGATGATGAAGTCGGCCTTGCTGAACTCCTTGAGAAGCCCGGCCGTCTTCTGGCACCTGCCGAGAACCCGCTGCCCCTGCCGCTGCCCGCCCTTGGCCCTCCAGCGGTAGACCATCCTGAAGTTCTGGATGACCTTGAACAGCTCCGGGTGCCGCCCGATGAGCATGTCCGCGATCCGCTCGATGTCGGCGCCGGGGATGAAGCTGAGGTCCTGGTCCTCGTCGTCCTTGAACACGTCCTCGCACGGCACCGGGTAGAAGTCAGAGCCGAAGTGCGTCGGCCAGAGGTAGCTCGACTCCTCGAAGGCCGGGGTCTTCCTGCGCAGCTCCCGGCGCTTCTTGAGCTTCTCCTCCTGCTCGGGGGTCACGTTCTCCAGCCGGCGAGCCGCCGCTTCAAGTTGCTCCACGGTCATCGGGGCGCTCCACTCCCCGTCGCCCACCTTGATTTGGAGTGTCCCCTCTTCGGGCTCGACGGTGGTGGTGGTTCTGGAATCAGCCTTCACTGTGTCTTCCTCCTCATCGTCGCTCTCAGGTTCAGGTTTAGGCTCAGGTCCGCGCTCAGTGTTGGCGGCCCGATACTCGGCCGACGGCTTGAATCCGCACCGGCTGCCGTCGGCCATGACAGCGGTGCAGGGGTGGGTGCTCACGTCGTGGAAGTGGTGGGTCTTGCAGGGGAGGAAGCCGCTCATCGGGGTCCCGCCGGCAGTGCCTTCTGAACGATGGTCGGCCCGATCCTCCCGCCCGTTCGCGCGGCCTGCTCGAGCACCAGGCGGCCGACCGTCACCGGGCGGCCCTCTTCGTCGTGGCTCACGCGCATGCGGCCGATGAAAAGCTCCTCGAGCGTGATCATCTCGCTCTCGACCACGGCGAGGAGGTTCTTCACCGTGTAGGCGATCAGGCGCACGGCTTGCCGCTTGATCGCCTCGCCCTGCTTCTCAGTGAACTGCTCGAGCTCGTTGTCGTCGATCGTCACGTCGAAGCTCACGATCGCGCTCACGCTGGCCGAGGGAACGAACATCTCCCAGGCGATCTCGATGTGCCAGGGGTCTTCGCAGCTCGTCACCTGGACGGCGCCGACGCCGTGCTTCTTCAAGCTCTTGCGCAGCTCGCCGATCGACTGGTCGACCTCGACCTGCGTCGCCCAGTATGGGAGTCTTCGCCAGTCCCTCATTTCCCGTACTTCCTCCCGCCGTACGGCCGGGGTAGCTTGCTCGGGTCGTAAGTGACGGGTACGCCGAGGCACCGGTCCGGCTCAGGTGCGCCGTTGTCGATCGACTGTAAGAAGCCGTCGTACATCGCCTGCTTGAACACATTCACGGCTTCCCAGCCGAATGCTCGAGCGGCACCGAGGTCCTGGTGCTCCGCGTAGTGGGCGGCCGCCCGTGACTGTCCAAGCGCGGCCAGGAAGTCACGGGCGGCGGGTGTGAGCTGGTCGGTCACTCGGCGATCGGATCCTCGTCGCCGAGGCAGCCCGGGGCCTTCTTGCCACTCGCGGCCTTGTAGGCTTTCTTCGCCTCCGCGAGGGCCTTCTTGGCGGCTGCCTCGAGCTCGGCTTTCACCGGGCAGTTCTGCTTGTGGTAGGTGCCGGTCTCGCCGCACTGCTCGCAGCCGCCTTTCGGGATGTCCGGAGGCTCGGGCAGCGCGTCTACGAGGATGATCACGCCGTTCGCGTAGATGCGATCGGCGAACGGCGCCTTGTTCTTCTTGGGTAGCACGTAGCCCTTGCCGTGGCACTCGGGGCACTGCGCCTTCGCCCAGAAGGCCGTCAGCGGGTACTCCGCGACGTGGTAGCCTTCCGGCTTCTTGATGTTCGGCTCGTTCGGCACCAGGCAGGTGCAGCGCTCGGCGATGCTCTGCTCGAGGTTCGCGCCCTTCACGTCAATCTTCTCGATCTTGATGAGCTTGGTGTCGAGCTTCGCCCCGCCGAGCTTGTAGGTGGCCTCCTTCCGACTGCCGGGCCCATAGTCGTAGCCGGCGTCGCGCGAGACCGGCATGTGGACATCGGCCACGTAGTAGCGGGCGGTGATGACGAGCTCGCTGCCGCGCTGGAGCTGCTCGCCGCGAAGGACCTTCTCAAGCTCGGCAAGACTGTAGCTCGCGGATCCCGACAAGCTGAGACCCACGCTCAGGTTGATGAACCGGTTGAAGATCTCGGGGCTCAGACTCTGCTGGGTCTCGATCTCCTGGCTCTTGGTGGTCATGCAAGTACCTCCACTCTCGAGAGGCCGTCATCCCCGCGGCTGACCATCACCTGCGAGGGCATGGCGTCCTTCAGGTCGTCGTAATGGGTGAGCAGCAGAGTGAGTCCGAAGTGCTCACTCATGTGCTCGAGGATCCGGGCAAGGTGCTGTCGGCCGGCGACGTCGAGGCCTTCGGGCTCATCCACGATGAGGGTCTCGACGCGGGCTCCTGAACGGTGGGCGAGAAGCAGGGCGAGGCCGAGGCGCATAGCGCTCGCGACCCGGTACTTCTCCCCTCCCGAAAACGTCTCGAAGGGGCGCCAGTCGGAGCCGTCGAACACGATGATCTCCAGGCTGTCCCGGCTGCCGTCTCTGGTCTCCTTCTCGCTCTCGAAGCGAACGGCGAGGCCTCCGTCGTAGAGACCGAGGAGCTCGTTCACCTCACGCTCGAGCGAGCGCAGGACGTTGGTGACGATGAGGGCCGGGATCCCCCACTTCGAGAAGGCCTTGCGCAGAAGGTCCGCGTCGGCCTGCTCCTCCTCGAGGGCGCGGCAGCGGGCCCGGGCTTCCTCGAGGCCTTCGCGGCTGGGACCAAGCAGCTTGATGGCTTCGTCATGGCGGGCGATCTCCTTGTCGAGCTCGGCGATGTCCTTCTCGATCGCCTTCGCGTACGACCGGGCGCGCTCTGCTTCGATGCTCGCTTCAACGGATGCCAGCCGGCGGCTCTCGGCATCAAAAAGGTCCTTCTTGAGAGCGTCGAGGCCGTCGGTGAGCTCCGAGCTTGCGAGGTCTGTCGCGACCTGGCTGAGCTCGTCGCCGAGAGCGGCCAGGCGTTCTTCACACACCGAGATCTCCGCGAGCTTCGCCGGGATGGTGTTGAGCTGCTCGAGTAGGCTGGTGAGGCGGCGGTGCTCCGCCAGGTCGTAGGTGAGCGCCGGCAGTGCTGAGATCCGCTCGTCGATCGCGGAGGCCTCGGACTTGAGGGCTGCGAGTTGGGAGCGAAGATCCGCCACCTCGGTCTCCAGACGTGTGCATTCCGGGGCGAGGCGGTTGTGCTCCATGCTGAGACTGGCGATGGTCTTGCGGAGAGCCTCGTCCTCGATCGCCTGTCCGCACCGGTCACAGACCGGGACTTCGGCGCTTTCGATCTCCTTGATGGCATGAAGGTTGGCGAGCATCTTCTCTTTGGCTCGCTCGAGCTCGGAGGCCTTCGGCTTGCCCTGGTCGGCGATCCCGACGATGGCCTGCTTCTTCGCGCGAAGGTCAGCCTCGAGGACGGCGCGCTGCTGTCTCATCTCGGCGTCGGCACGCTCAGCCTCGGCAAGAGCAGTGAGTCCCGCTTCGATGTCGGCCTTGCCGGCAAGAGCGGCCTCGAGCTCTGCCCGGCCCTTGGTGCGGCCGGTGAGCGCGTCGCGTTCTTCCTCGAGGCGCCGGCGCCGGCCGATAAGGCCGAGCTTGCGCTGCTCCATCTCGTCAACGCGGCGCTTCACGTGGTCGGTGTCTCTGACCGCGTCGCGCGTCGTCTCGGCATACTGCTCGGCGCGATCGCTGGCTACTATGGCCGCCTCGAGGTCCGCTTCCTTGTGAGTCTTCACGTGGACGGTGTGCTCGCGATCAAGCTCACGGGTCTCCAGCGTGGCGACGTCGGCCTCGAGGCGCGTGATGTCTCGACGGGTCTCCTCGAGGCTGGCCTTGGCCGTCTCGGTCGCTGCCTTGAACAGCTTCTCGACCGGCTGGTATTGCTCGTCCAGCTTGAGGATTGCCCCCAGGGCCTCGAGGCGCTGGGCTGGCCGCAGCGTGAAGAAGCTGCCGGCGTCACCCTGGGCCACGATCGACGTAAGAAGCAAGATGTCCTCGTCGACGGCGAGGATCTCAGCGATGCGCTGATCGATCTCGCGGGCCCCGGTGCCGTCGGCCGCCCAGAGACCGTTCTCCTCACGCGCGAGCTCCACGGTCGACTTGCCGCTGTTGCGGTTCGACCGGGTGCGGGTGAGGCGGTAGCGCTGGGCGCCCATGGCGAACGTGAGCGAGACGCGGCACTCCTCCGCACCCTTCCGGATGAACGAATCGAGGTTGCGCAGACCGCGAGCTCCGGTGAGCGCGAAGGTGATCGCCTCGAGGAGCGATGACTTGCCGGCGCCGTTCGGGCCGACGACGGACGCGAGCGAGATCCCGGTGAGGTCGACCGTCGCGTCCTGGTAGCTCTTGAAGTCGTGGATTGTAATGCCTTCTACGCGCATGCCGACTCCTTTGCGGTCGCGATCGCGGCGTCATACATGGCCCGGGCCGTGTCGCGGTAGGCGCGGGAGACCACCCGGACCGGGTCGTCGCTCGCGATGTTGTCGTGGGCACCCTCGTAGACGCCGGCCTTCTCGGCGAGGGCGAGCAGGATGGTGGTCGCGTCGTCGGAGATTCCCTCTATCGAGGCGATCTCTTCGGCGCGTTCGTCGGCGACCAGATAATAGGAGGCGGGCTTACCCACGGCACACCTCCAGCGCCTCGCAGACCTTGCGGTCGAGACGATCCATCTGGGCACCGTCGAGGCCTTGCAGCTTCGCCCACTCGCCCCAGCCGGTCAGCATGTCGACGTCCTCGGTAAGCACGTCGGAGGCCTCGGTGACGTTGTGGGTGATGTTGGCGAAGGGACCGTGCACCTTGGCGGCGCCGGCGGCGTAGAGAACGCGACGGATGGCGGCGTGGTCGATGGTCTTCGCGAGCTCGGCTGTGGTGGTGTATCTCACGCGGACGACGGCCCCGGATACGTCCGGGATGTCAGACGGAGGCCAGGTGCGCTGTGCGTCGGCTGAGATGTCGATGTCGATGAACGGCCGCGGATGCGATGTGACCCACTCGCAGAGCGCCGGCTGGAGCGGGTCGGTGGTCAGCTCGACCAGGTACCACCCCTTGTCCTCCTGTGCCTCCGCGAAGTCGCAGCGCTCGATCGAGCCCGAGTAGCGGATGTGAGTCTCGAGCGGCTGAGCCTTATGGAGGTGGCCCCAGGCCTGGTAGGCGAACGGCAGCCCGCGAAGTTCGGGAAGCGGAAGCACGGCCTCTCTCAGGAATGCGGTGGACTGCTCAGCGCCGATGGTGGATCCGGTGATGGTGCCGTGAGCGACGAGGACGGAGCCGAAGGGGCTCTCGTGGCTGTCGCATTCGGCGCCGAGTTTGCGGAGCACCTGAAGGGAAAGGTCGACGATCTTCTGATTCTGCTCGTCGATCGACAGCTTCTCGAACTCGGGATCCCCGGCTGCGATGTGGGCCCGGCTTGGGTACGGGAAGCAGGCGACGGGGATGAGCACGTCGCCGCCGAACACCACACCCGGGCGGTCCATGACGGTCACGTTCCGGTACTCATCGAAGATCCGGAGCGCGTGCGTGCGTCCGACCTGGCGCGAGATGTCGTGATTCCCGGTGATCATGACGACGGGAATGTCAGCCTCGGCCAGGATGTCGAGGCCTTCGCGGAAGGCCGCCTGCTCGGTCGGGGTCGGCTTCGAGTCGCGGAAGGCGTCGCCGGCGAAGGCCACCAGGTCGACACGCTTCTCGACCATCTGCTCGCAGCTCCCCGACCAGGCGATCCGAAAGTCGCGCAGCCGGCTGTTGACCCCGCCGCGGTCCTCGTCACCATGGACGTAACCGGCCCCCAGGTGGAGGTCGGCTACGTGGGCGAAGCGGAAGCTAGAAGGTGACGTCTTTGAAGTCATCGTCATCGCCTCCCTCCGTCCCATGGAAGTAGACAAGCCACTCCGCCGTGAGCGGCCCGAGCGGGGGCTCGGCCTTGAGGAACTTCTCGCGGGCGTACCGCGGGTCTTTCTGGCAGACCTCGGAGAGCATCCAGCCGCCCCGCGGGCCACGCGGAATCTGCTTGTCCTCAGTCGGTTTCTCGCCGTGGGTGACGGGCTCGGCCGAGGATTCGGGTTTGACTTCGCCGGTCTCGTGGTCGAAGTCGACCGGAGCCTCGCCCGGAGCGACGTCGACGTCGAAAGCCTGGTCCGCCTGGACAGGTACCGGAGCCGGGCCGAAAAGCGCGTTCGTCGCGACCTCGCCGCCAGTCATCACCATGCGGAGGACCTCGAGGTTCGATAGGTCCGGGGTGAAGTGCATCGACGTGACGAGGAAGGGACGTATCTGCTTGTTCTTCTGGTCGTCGATCCAGTAGAACTCTTCCGGCGCGTACTTCTGGCGAAAGCCGGGGAGCGCCTCACGATAGGCGGCGCTCAGGGCCTTCGACTCGGTCATGCGCAGGTTGAACCGCTTGACCTGGGCCCAGCGCTTTGCGATCCAGTCGGCCCGCTCCTGCTCGGTCAGCTTGTGTGCGTCATCGCCTCTACCCCATTGCCGGGGGCACTCGGCGACGACTGCTTCGTATTCATCGTCGTAGATCCAGTTTTGTGATTCGAAGTACGGCGTGTAGATGCCGTCATCGCCGCGCTTGCGGATGCCTGCAGTCACGGTGACGTTCAGGCCGTCGTACTTGATATCCGGCTTCAGTTGCTGCACACCCGCTTTGTCGCCCAGCTTGCGCAGGGCGGGCTTGAGCAGCGCCAGCGCCTTCGGCTTTCCGTTCTTGTCCTTCTCGATCGCGTAGACCTCGCCGGCGTCCGGATCCGGGTTGATGTAAACCAGGTGGATCGCCAGCGAGAAGTTGGGGTCGGTGCGTGCCATCGTCGCCGCCGGCGCGAGGACGATCGCTCGTCTATTCAGCTCCGCGTTCGCGAAGTTGACGACAACCAATCCGCCCTCACCCAGCGATACGACGCCGGCGGGAAGCTGCTTCGCGATCTCCGCGAGCGCCTGCTCCTGCGGCCTTCGTACTGCTAGAGCTTGTCCTGTCATGACTTCCTGCTCCTTGCTTGTGCTACTCTGGGTCTGGATGAGGAGGCCGCCTAAACAGCGGCCTTCTTCTTTGTCAGGGCCTCGATGTGCTCCACCAGTTCGCCCGCGTTCTCTTCGTCGCGGACCTGGAGCTCGAGGCCGCGCCCGACTCCCGCCCGGGTCTTGCCGATGAGGCACCCGATCCGGCGCTTCTCGCCCGCGGTGACGACGCCGTCCTCGAACGATTCGAAGCACGCCACGATCAGCTCGTCGACGGTGTCCATGGTTGCCTTCGCGACGGTGCGCTCCTCGGCGACCAGGACGGCGTTCACCTGCCCGTGGGTCTTCACCTCGCAGAGCTCGGCGCTGTAACGTCCTGCCATGTGGTTTCTCACCTACTTCCTTTGGCTTCGTGGGTTTGCGCCCGGCCTACTTGCGGACCAGGTAGACCCGGCCCTCGATGGTGCGGACCTTCAGCGGAACCTGAGCCCGCTTGACGGCGCTGGTCACGGTTGCGGCCAATGCCTCAGCGCTCTTGCTGCTCGCGCATTCCACGCGACAGCTCTCAAAGCCCCCCCCCACGAACTGTTCGATCGCGGATGCCCAGCCGGACTTGGGCAGGGGTTCGGGTATGAGCTTGATGTCTCCGACTTCGATCACGTGAGGCCTCCTTGCTTGGGTTGCGGTGCGCACAACGAGCCCCTGGAAGGGCTGGTGCTTGATGGTGGGTTTCGGCGACCACTTGGGCAGCTTGGCTGTCTCCTCGTCGAGCTTCTTCTGGTGCTCGCGGTCCTGGCAGCTCATGCAGATGCGGTCGCCGCGGCTGACTGAGTAGGCCGACAGTGGATGTCCACACTCGCCCTTGACCACCTCGGGGCGGACCGGCTGCTTACGCTCCAGCGCCTGATAGGCGTGTGACCTGGCTCCGTGGTGGATGGCTGTCGGGATGGTGCCCATGGTGGGACTCAGTTGCCGCCGATGAAGAACGCCGCGGCCACGCAGCCCCAGCCGACGACCACGAAAGCGACCTGCTTCCAGGCCGGCCAGTCTGTCGCGCGGCCGTCTTCCTCGTCGGGCTCTGGCTCGATGTCCCAGTAGTTGCGGATCATGGTCCCCTCCTAGTAGCTCTGTCCGAACAGGGTGGGCGAATAGGTCATCGCGTCCCGCGTCCGCTTGAGACGCGAGATAGAACGCGACAGTGAGTCGAGACGGGACTGCTGGCAGGCGATAACGGCGTCCAGCTCCTCGGGCGATTCCGCGAGCCAGACGCCGCGCTTGGTCGGGAGAGCAATGACCGGGATGTTGCAGAACTCCCGGAGGATCTTGATGTCCTCTCGGATGGCGCGCTCGTCACGGTCGAGACGCAGGGCCAACTCGCCGACGGAGGTAGCATGCCGGCGATCTCGAGGAAGCGCGCAGAGCAGGGCGTTCTGGTCGTCTGTCAGCTGCATCACGCCACCGCCCTCTCGAAGCACTCAGGGCAGATTCCGTGGCTGATAAGCGCGCCCGGGTCCCCCTCTTCGAGGACGCGCTCGCACCAGGAACAGACGCGACGAAGACCCGGATCCCCGGCGCCGCATGGGGAAACGGCGTCGGGGCCCGGGGTGGCGCTGCCGGCGGAGGGGGGGTTCAGCCGGCACGCACGACCATTCGCCTTCTCGGCGGTTGGGGTTGATGCGGAGGCCTCGCGTTCGGTCCGCTCTCTCATCTCTACGACGAAAGCGGCAAGGGCGCTGAGGCCGGTGGAATAACTATGACTGCTTGTCATAGTTCAGGCCTGTTTCAAGAGGTCCTCGGGCTTACAACGAAGCACCTGGGCGATCTGCGCGAGCAGGTCGACGCGCACGGGTCGAGTGCCGGCCGCCCACCTACTTACCGCCCCCTGAGTGACGCCGAGTGCGGCAGCCAAGCGGGCTTGCGTCATCGGCTCTTCATCAGAGGCGAGGCGCTCGTTGTACCGCTGGATGCACTCCGTTATGGCAACTCGCATATGCTTCTCAACTCCCGTGGTATGACTGCCTGTCATATCCTAACATCGGTATGACGGGCTGTCAATACGCAAATTGCCGCACTTTGCGAGCGTAGTCATAGAATGAAAAGACCGATGGAACCCTTCGCAGCAAGACTTGACCATTTGATGGCGCAGCGCTCGATGTCCCAATCAGAGCTCGCGCGGCGCTCAGGTCTCACGCAGTCTGCGATTTCTCTCTATCTGGACGACAAACGGCAACCTGGGGCACCTAGCATCGAGAAGATGGCCACGGCGCTTGGCGTTGACCCCGCCTGGGAGTTCATCGAGTATCGGCGCTGGAAGCTTCACCAGGCGCTAGACCAATGGATCGACCAGGATGAGGACACGGTCGAGTTTCTTCTGGCCCGGCTTCGGCCCGGGCAAGGTCGCCCCGAATGACGGCCGCGAGCGAGGTCGCGTACCAGTGCCATGGATCGCCCGGAGGCACAGCAGCGAGAGTGTGGGCCGCAGACTCGAGCGCGTTCGGACCGTTCACCAGATCCCTCCCCCATGCATCATTGTGCTGATCATCGTAACCGTCACGACGGACGGAAGACGTACTACCAAAGGCGGATATAGCGACTTTTCCACAGTGGGCGGACGCGTCCGCTGAGGCGAAGCGCATGGAGCGTAAGAAACGTGGGATCTTTCAGAGGGAGGGGCTATGCGCGGGGTTCTCGTCGCAGCACTGGCGGTGGTGTTAGCCACAGGCGCGCTTTTTGGATGCGCAACGGCGGAGAAGACAACCACCACAACTACTGAGCGGGTGACAACGACGACGCGCCCGTCCGTGGATAAAAGCAAGTTCGCGGACGTGTGGAGGGCTATTGTCAAGATCGAGTCGGCCACAGCTGTCGGGGTCACCTATCGTGATCTCGGCGCCCCGGTCCAGAATCTTGTGACCGAGGTCTCACTTCTACCGCAAGACATGAATACCTCAGAAAGTGAGCTGCAGCTTGCAGTACTTCGGATAGCTATGGCCTATAACGACAGCCTCATACTTTGGGAGCGGAAGCTAGACCAGTCTGACTCCATCGCTTATGGGGGAATCGCGATTCGTCGCGACGGCAAACCGTTGATCGACAGGGCGAGGGAGATGGTCGACGCGTACGCCCTCGACCTAGAGCCATCCACCTCGATGAGCGGTTACGAGGTTGTCCCCGACGAGAGCATTCAGCAGATCTGGATGTGGGCGTCGGAGTCGTCTGACGCGATCAGGCCGGACATAGCGCCGTGACCCACTGCATCGCCTACCTCCGCCAGAGCGACGAGGAGGGCGCGAAGCGGGAGATGTCCATCCCCATGCAGGAGGCCCGCTTCCTCCGCGACATGCAGGCCTGCCCGGAGGACACATACGAGATCCTGAGAGACGAGGGCTACTCTGGCGGCGACATGAACCGGCCGGGGCTGCAGCGGCTCCTCGAGAAGCTGGACGCCTGCGGCAAGATCTGGGTGTGGGACCACGACCGCCTGGTCCGCCACTCCGTCTTCGGCCCGTGGCTCATGGGCGAGATCCGCTCACGGGGGATCCAGCTCTGGGGACCCTGGGGTGAGGACGTGGCGACGCCGATCGGCCGCTTCATGACCGACGTGCGG
>JAKAHF010000646.1 GCA_021815245.1 Actinomycetes bacterium | reverse complement strand
AGTTGGCGGTAAGTGTGGACGACCCGCTGGATCACCGTGAAAGCCGTGAGAGCCAGCATTATATAGATCACGTACGGCAGCACATCGAAGAACAAGCCGATCGCGATGAGGATCACGCGTTCGGGCCTGCTCATCAGCCCCACCTTGCACTCTACATCCAGGGCCTCCGCCCGAGCCCGAGTGTAGCTCACAAGTAAGCTGCCAAGTAGTGCCAGGACCACCAGACCCGCGTCGATGGGCTTTTCCTGGTTTGCCAAGAGATACCCGATGCCGGCAAAGATCACGCCTTCCGACACGCGGTCGAGAGTCGAGTCGAGGAATGCGCCGAAGGGCGTCACCTTCTGAGAGAGACGCGCCAGCGCACCGTCGAACATATCGAAGCATCCCGCAATGAGGAAAACGATGCCCGCGTATATCAGGTGATCGGTCACGACAAGCGCGGCCGCCGCCAGATTCAGAACGGACCCTGTGATGGTCACTTGATTCGGGGTTATTCTCAGCCAGCGCAGTGCCGAGACCATCGGCGTGAAGCTTCTGCGCAGCTGGATCCCGAAGAACTCGCGAATGCTCTCCATTACCTGCTACTGTTAGGGTTCCTGCCGGTTCAGTCCCGGCAACTGGCGATTGTAACAGTATCGCCAAGGCACCACAAACCGGCCCGAGTGTTCAATGTTCGTTTTCGTCGAGCTTCCGCCGTTCGCTCGTCGTCTGTTCGCCGGCAACATCGTGCTCGACCGTCGGTTCATCGTTTCGAGACCGGCGGGGAGTACGCACCGGTGGAGCGGCGTCCGACCAGAGGGCATCGTCACCGGCCGGTTCCACGGGTACCCCGGGAGGCTTGACTCTTCGGGGCGGAGCCCCCGACGACTTGGCCGGGATGAGCACGATGCCGTCGTCGCCTGCCCATGGGGCCTTCGACATCTTGAAGTCATAGTAGGTCAGAGCGTGCTTCAGCATGGCGAGCAGCGGCAACGAGGCGACCATGCCGAGAACGCCACCGATCTGGGCACCGGCCAAGAGGGCGAAGATGACGAGGAGCGGATGAACCCCCACCGAGCTGCCGACGATGTTGGGAGCGAGGATGTGGCTCTCGAGCTGCTGGATGACGAGGTAGACGATAATGACGATCAGCGCCGCTATCGGAGAGTGGAAGAAGGCGGCGAGAACCGGAGGTACCGCGCCCAAGAAGGGGCCAACGTAGGGGATCACCTCGGTGACACCGGCCCAGACGCCGAAAAGCAGGGCATACTGGCCGCCCTCGGGCCAGACACCGACGACGTCCCAACTGAGGATCCAGATCGCGAAC
The DNA here is from genome assembly GCA_021815245.1 of Actinomycetes bacterium. The sequence continues at coordinate 1,345 of JAKAHF010000646.1, read as the reverse complement.
CCGCAGGCGAGGCCGATGGTCGCGCCGAGCAGCGCTTGGCCGCGTACGAACTTGCTGAAAGCACCCTGCAGTCCGCGTACGAACCCTTCTTTGACGTCGGGCTCACCGGGGGACAGCTTGCAGAAGAACCTGAACAGCCGCTTGCCGTCGATGAGCATGTAGAAGCTGATCACGATGGTGAGGAACAGGTTCACGATATAGCCCACCAAGCTCCAGCCCACAGTGACCAACGTGCCGAGTGACTGGGCGCCGTGAGTCTGTAGCCAGTTGACGATGTCGCGGGTGTTGATCTGCAGATTCACGTCGATATTGTGAGTGGCCAGCCAGTTCTCCAGATCGGCGAGCGCTCCGTTCAGGGAGGTGAGCCAGTCCGGGATGGCGTTGAAAAGGCGCTGGAACTGCCGCACCAGCGGCGGGCCGAGAAAGATCACGATGATCACGATGATGCCGACGAAGGCCAGATAGACAACCGGAACGGCCAGCCACCGCGGGCACTTGACGCGACCCATGGCCAACACGACGGGATTGAGAAGCAGGGCGACTATCGTAGATATGAGAAAGACGAAAACGGCGTGGCTTGCCGCCCGGGCAAAGTAGAGTGCAAGGAAGATCGCGATTGGTATCAGCACCAACTGGACCCAGCGGGGTATCGTGATGCGCACAGATCCTCCTTGTCGCCGGTCTCCTCAGCCGGCGCGACCATGGGAGGCTGCCAGAAGGCCGATCACGGCCGCAAGAACGACACGTCTTTCTCGGCAGCCTGCTTGCTTCACAGCTTACCAGCCTCGCCCCGTGAAAGCGCGTCCCAATGGTCACCTTTGCGGCTGAGTGCTAACGTACGCGCCATGCAAGACCGCACACATGCAGCAGAAATGCGGCGAAGGGACGAGCTCCTCAGGCAGAAGCGCCGCTTGGCCCAAGTGCAGCGCAGGCGGCGCCTACGTCTTGCTGTAGCGTTCGGAGTGCTCAGCCTGGTCGTAGCCTGCGTCGTCATCGTCGCCATCGCCGGCGGGTCCACGGAACGGGTCGGCCCTCAGGCCTATTTGGTCAACGGCGAACGCTCGCCTTCGGCTCCCGTCGCGATCAACGGCGAGCCGCACCCGGCGTTCGCCCGACTTGACGATCGCAATCTCTTGCTGCCGGTGGCACGCGCCGACGCCACCATCGTCGCCTACCAAGCGGTGAGCGACGAGCGAGCCATCGAGGTCAACCCCATCGGGGAGCGTGCGAACGCAAACGCCCTGATCAGATTCTTTCGAGGCATCTTCTCCTCGGAGCCTTTGGTGCGCTACTACATACTCGATGGGCCATACGGTGGCCGGCCTACCTCTGTCATGGTGGGGGC
>JAKAHF010000645.1 GCA_021815245.1 Actinomycetes bacterium | reverse complement strand
CGTGGGCCCACAAGAGATGCCGTACGTTCTGGGTCGCAGGCTCGCCGTCGACGTGGGTGTCGATCACGTGCTGCGCTGGCCCGACCTCGACTAGGACGGGCTTGCGAGGAGTAGCTGATGACGGGCACGGTCTACATCGTCCACTGCATCGACACCGAAGGACCTCTTCACGAGTCGGTCGAAGCCACCTTCGAACGGTTGCGGTCGATCTTCGGGCTCGAACTGGAACCGGGCGTCGACCTGCTCCGCCGGCTGCAGCGCGGTGAAGAGAACCTCGGCGGCATCGAGGAGGCGGTGCGGAAGGTCGTCGACCCGCACCTGCTCTCCTACAACGACACCTGGGACAAGATCGACGCCATGCTCGACGATCTCATGTCGGCGAGGTTCCGCGAGAAACTCCTCGACTCCGCGGGTCAAGGGTGGTTGTACAACTGGTTCTGCGTCGACCACGTCGACTACGCGACCAACCCCCGCCGGCGCGACATGGGCTACCACAACGTGTTCGACCACTACCGCGGCGTACTTCACCGTTTGGCCGCAAACGAGGACGGACTGCACTTCCATTACCACCCTCACTCGTTCAAGAAAGAAGCCCACCAATGCGCCACTCACTGGTGGGAGTCGTCGGACAGTCTCCGGCAGATACTCTCGCGCAGGGTGATCGACCGGCAGTGGTTCCCGGCGGCGAACCGGCCGGGATTCCACGTGACCCGGCCTGAAAGCCATTGGTTTCTCGAGCAATTCGTGCCCTTCGACTTCGCGAGCCAGGCCGCCGCGCCCACCGAGGCCGACGTGTCACAGGCAGGCCTCGAGACAGGCCGCTGGGGTGATTGGCGCCGGGCGCCGGTGACGTGGGAACCCTACCATCCGGCCCATGACGACTACCAGGTGCGCGGCAGTTGCAGGCGCTGGATCGCGCGCTGCCTCAACGTCGGCACACGCTATCGACTGCTCACCGAACGCGATGTGCGCCAAGCTTTCGACGAGGCCCGCGAGGGACGACCCGTGGTGCTCTGCGTCACCAACCACGACTTCCGCGACATGCGCCAGGATATCGACGAGGTGCGCGGGCTGCTGGCCCGAGTCGCGCCCGACTATCCCAACGTGGCCTTCAGGTACTGCGAGGCGGTTGACGCGATGCGGCACGCGCTGGGGTTGCCACCCGAACCTGCATGCTCGCTCGATCTCGCTCTCGAGAAGCCCAACGGGGCGCACGTGCTTCGCATCACGACGCCGACGCGCTCCTTTGGCCCTCAACCATGGCTTGCCCTCAAGACCAAGTCCGGCACCTACCACAATGACAATCTCGATTGCGACGAGCCGTTCAGACGCTGGCGCTATGTCTTCGATGACGAGACCTTTCCCCTGGAAGCACTCGAATGCATTGGGGTGGCGACCAACAACTCGGTGGGTGTGACCACCGTGAGGACACTCGATGTCACGACAGGCCGGGTAGCGACCAAGCATTGGAACCCGCCCTCCGCCGACCTGCCGGGACACGACTAGGGGGCACCATGCACGATGCCGCGGCTCGACGCCTTTCAGAAGTGACGATAAGCCCCGAGGCTTCGGTCTGCGAAGCCATGGCCAAGATGGATCGGGCCGGCACCGGGGCCCTCGTCTTGGGTAGGCCGGACGGCACGGTCGACGGCTTTCTGACCGACGGCGACATCCGCAGAGCCATCCTCAGGCAGAGTCCGCTCGACGACTCGTGCCGAACGATCGCCAATCTCAAGCCCATCGTGGCGGCGAGCACGGTGTCAGACGCCGACGCGCTCCACCTGATGACCTCCCACAACATCAATCATCTGCCACTTATCGACGCGGCGGGGCGGCTGACAGGCCTCCTCCTGCGCAAGGACCTGTCGCAGCACGGAAGTCTCGAAGAAGCCGCACGCGAACGGTTGAACAGCGTGGTGATCGCGCCCGAGCTGTCTATAGCAGAAGCGGTGGCCCGGCTCGACTTGGCCGGCACAGGCGGCCTGGCCCTCTGCGATGCGGAGGGCCGGCTCGTCGGGGTGTTGACCGATGGTGACGTGCGCCGGGCGGTGCTCAAGGGTGTGTCGCTCGATGATTCGAGTGGCAGTATCGCCATCCGCGACCCCATCGTGGCTCGCGGTGCTATCTCGGGTCACGCCGCCCTGCGACTCATGAACGATAACGACATCAACCATCTGCCCCTTGTCGACGACGAAGGCCGGCTGGTGGAGTTCCTGCTGCGCCGCGATCTCATCGGCGACGCTACGCCCAACCTCTCGGCCATCGTCATGGCCGGCGGATTCGGCAAGCGGATGCTCCCGCTCACCGAGCACGTGCCCAAACCGATGCTCCCTGTCGGCGACAGGCCCCTGCTCGAACGGACCATAGAGCAGTTGCGCCGCTCGGGCATCACCGAAGTGAGCCTCACCACCCACTACCTGCCTGACAGCATCATCGATCACTTCGGCGACGGTGAGGCTTTCGGCGTTCACATCAGCTACAGCAATGAGGACCAGCCACTCGGCACGGCGGGCGGATTGAGGCGGGTGAAACGGCCGCAAGGACCCTTCGTGGTCATGAACGGCGACATCCTCACCGGGGTGTCGTTCGACGAGATGTTGCGCTTCCACGTCGGTCAAGGGGCGCTCCTGACGGTGGGGGTGCGCAAGCACG
>JAKAHF010000644.1 GCA_021815245.1 Actinomycetes bacterium | reverse complement strand
GCAGCCCCTGCCAAGACATCACACGCCCTCTGGCTAGGTGACGCCCGCGACCTGAGCCATCTGGCCGACGGCTCCGTTGAGCTCGTTGTCACATCCCCACCGTACGGCAGCCTCAAGGAGTACCCGGACAGCCCCGGCCAGATGGGGAACATGGAGTCGTACGACGGCTTCCTGGGCGAATTAGATCGCGTCTGGAAAGAATGCTTTCGTGTGCTGGTGCCGGGCGGCCGGGTTTGCGCGGTAGTCGGCGACATATGCCTGAGCCGTCGCAAGGCAGGTCGCCATCAGGTCCTTCCTCTATCTGCGGACATTCAGGTGCGGGGACGAGGGCTCGGCTTCGAAGTGCTCACCCCAATCATCTGGGCCAAAGTCTCCAATATCGCGATGGAGGCCAGCCGCAGTTCACGCTTCTTGGGAAAGCCATATCTCCCCGGCGGCGTGGTCAAGAACGACCGGGAAACAATCGTCATGCTTCGAAAGCCTGGCTATAGAAAGCCCACTCGCGAAATGGAGGACGCGAGCCGGATCGCAAAGCAGGATTACTTTGACTGGTTCGTTCCGATCTGGACCGGCGTCACCGGGGCAAGTACTCGCAACCACCCGGCACCATACCCCATCGAGATTCCACGCCGGCTGATCTCCATGTTCTCGTTCGCGGGAGACACCATCCTCGATCCCTTCGGAGGAACCGGAACTACTTCCGAAGCTGCAGCACGTCTCGGCCGAAGTTCCATCTCGGTGGAGGTTGAACCAGATTACATACCGCTCGCCCGGCAGCGGCTGGCGGGCTATCAGACGCGGCTCTCTCCTGAGACTCCGACCGACCTGGGCGCCTATCCTTTAGACAAGCAGACCCTCACCCCACGGCTTCTCGATGCCACTACCCCATACGTTCCTTAATCATCTGAAGGCGAGCGGCTACGACTCCCGCTCCAATAAGCACTCCAATGCGCTGGCAGAGGCAGTGTTAGCCGATCTCCTACGCTCATGCTCAGCGGTAGCGAAGGATGCGGCATCAGGAGAGTTGGTATACCAGCTGAACATGAAGCTGCAGTTCGGCGCCGCCACCTGGAACACTGACTTTGTGCTTGGGGTTCCCGCAGAACATGCGCCACCGCCAGACGGCCGTATTCGGCGCGCAACCCCGGCGTCCGTACGTCTTGCCCTCGAAATTAAGAGCGTGATGAGTTCCCACCGGAATGCCATACAAAACCGAAAGCGCGACTTTGAAGCGCACCATGAGCACGTCCACAATTACAACCGGCGCGCAATAGCCGCCGGGCTGATGGTCATCAACACGAACCCCACGTTTGTCTCCTCGGTTCGAATATCTCCACTTCGACCCGCTCAAGCGACTGTCTTCCAAAAGACGCTGGAGTTCTGTGTTCAGCAGATGAGGAGTGTCACGAGCAGTGGCGGACCGTCGCAGCATGGGATTGACGCGCAGGGCTTGATCCTGCTGGATCTTCCAGATCAAGCCGCGAGCGGAGCTCGCTACTTCGAGTCTCCTCCGGCGCCGAGGCCGGGCGATCCCCTCCATTACGACAGTTTCATCCACAAGATCTGCGAGGAGTATGCAGCACGGTTTGGCTGAGCCGGGCGTTCCCCGGTTCACGGCTTCGCAGTGGGCACCACCGCCGTGAGGTTGACCCGCGCCCGCCGCGTCGGTACATGATCGGCAGGACGCGAAGCGGCCGGCTTCTCACGCGGATCATCGAGGCGATCGATGATTCCGGAAGGTACCTCCTGATCACCGGCTGGCCGTCGAGCCAGGCCGAGATAACGCTCTACTCCCGCTCTGGAGGATCGAAATATGCAGGAAGACCAGCCAACCCCTCTGACCGATAGCGACATCGAGTCGATGACAGAGGTTCCGGCCAGGGTGCGCCTGGCTCCATCTCAGGTCATGTCGATTCGATTCAGCGCGGACGAGCTTCGCGCGCTCGCCGACGAAGCGGCGCGCAGCGGGCTGACGGTCGGTTTGCTCGTCAAACGGGCGGCTCTTGACGCTGCAACGTCGCACACGTACTCGGCGACGCCCGAGGTCAAGTTCGGATTCTCTGGATTGGGCCAGGGCGTCTCCGGCGCCACTGTTCCCCAGCGAATGAACGTCGATTCGCCTGCCAGCGCCAGCGCTTCCGGGGCCAACTCACCCACTGCTGCCTGATCGGCCGACCCGTAACGGAGGCGGCATGCATGATGCCGGTCCGATCGAGCACCATCTCCCGCCTCCGCTAGAATACCCGCCATCATGACGGGCGCGCTGCACGGGATACGGGTCATCGAGGCTGGCGCGGGCGTTGGCCCGGCCTATTGCGGCCGTCTGCTCGCAGGCATGGGCGCGGACGTCATCAAGCTCGAACCGCCGGGGGGCGATCCCATTCGCCGCGAAGGTCCATTCCCCGGCGACGTCCCGGACCCCGAGCGCTCGGGCCTCTTCCTCCACCTCAACACCGGCAAACGCAGCGTTGTCGCCGACGGCCCCGGCACGTTCCACCGGCTGCTCCCCGGCGCCGACGTGCTCCTTCTCGCGCACAGCCCTTCGGAGCTGCGGGAGGCAGGTATCGACCTCGCGGCAATCCAGTCCGAGTTGCCAGCGCTCATCATCGCCAACGTCTCCTGGTTCGGGCTCACCGGCCCCTACGCCGACTGCCTC
>JAKAHF010000643.1 GCA_021815245.1 Actinomycetes bacterium | reverse complement strand
AGAGGCGCGCATTCTCGAGGGCGATGGCCGCCTCGCTGGCCAGGGCCTGAATCAGCTCGATGGTTGACTTGCCGAAACCACCCTCCTCTTCGCTTCGCAGAGTGAGGTAGCCGATCAACCTGCCGTGAGCCGAGACAGGCACGGCTACGATCTGCCCGGCTTCGGAGCCGGCGCCCTCCTCGGCGGCGGGGGCGGAACAAGTGACATCTGAGATCACGATGGGATGGTGTGACCGGCCGATCTCATCCAGCAAGGCTTCCGAAAGCGCCGTGGCTGGTGCCACCCGGCTTTCTTCGAGAGCGCCCCAGACGCTATGAAGACGCGGACCTTCTTCGTCGATGATGTGCGTCGCGCCGCTACCGTGCGGCACGAGTCCCTTCAAGGATTCCTGCAGATGCTCCACAACCCCATCGAGATCGAGACTCGACGCGAACGTCTCCAGAGCGTTGCGAAGCAACTCGGCTTCGTTCTTTGCTTGGCGCTCGGCCGCAACGGCCGCTTGGAGCTGCTGGCTCTTGACGTACAGCTCGCGACTCTTTTCTTCGATGATTCTCTCGGCCTCTTTTCTCGCGCGACGCTCCCGATCGAATCGGCGAGACAGCAATTCGGCCTGGTCGTCCACAGAGTCTATCCCTACTCCGGCATGATGACGAAACGAGTCTCTGACACATTCTCGCCACTGTCTTCTCTTCGCACCACGAGCGATTCGCCGAAGTGCTCGATGCAGGCGAGTATCAATCCCTCGGCCAGATCAGGAAGGTTGCGTGTCGACCGATAGATCATGACCATCGATCCTGGTTGCGCGACATCGCACGAGAACGAGGGCAGCTCGGCGTCGGGGTAGAGTTTGCGAACCTCGAGGTGCACATAGTCCTCGACCCTGGGAAGAAAATCCAGACTCGAGCGCATCCCTTCGAAGAATTCTGGGAATGTGGCGGTGAAGCGCTGAAACAGATGGCGACCGAACGCCTTCAGCAAGTCAGAAACAGGCACACCGGTCAATGTCGAAAGGTTGGTGACCAGCATCGCCATCTCTCGGGCATCATATGTGCCAACAGACGTGTAGACACCATCCGACGGAAGCTGCGACATCTCGATCAGCCGCTCGCTTGTTTCGAGAGAGAACGTGGTATCGACGAGTTCCAGGAATTCGGTGAAAACCATGCCCTTCATGCACTCACCTCTCTCTGTCCAGAACACGACGCGCGTGCACTTCGGCGCCTCAATGCCGCCTCGAGCGCGGCGGCTCCGGTCGAGTCAACAGTAGCGCATGTGGTGCCCATCGTGTGACGGTCATAGGGCACGGCACACCAGCCGCTCGACCGTACGCGAGTCGCCATTCGTTCGCCGTCCCGCTGCTGGCGCCCATATCGCAAATGTTATAGATTGCTAGTTGTTCGGGCTAATTCGAGCAAACGAGAAGCCATGAGCGTCGACATGCTGGCGGGCGTCGCTACCAACGCGGCGCTTCTTCTAGCGCTTGCGGTCCTCTATGACACCGTGCCGCTCAAGAAGGTCCGGCATTCTTCTCTGCTGAAGATCGCCACGGGGCTCGTCATCGGTCTGGTCGGCATCGTTATCATGCTGACTCCGTGGCGTCTTTCCGAGGGTGTGGTATTCGACACGCGTTCGATTCTTCTCAGCGTAGGCGCCCTCTACTTCGGTGCGGTGCCGGCTGCCATCGCGGTACCCATGACCGTGGCCCTGCGCATCTACCAGGGTGGCGCGGGTGTGTACATGGGAGTGGGCGTCATCGTCACTTCAGCCGTCCTCGGCCTGCTACTACGGCTGTACCTCTCATCGAGAAACAGGCTGCCCACCTGGTACCACCTCCTCGGTTTTGGAGTGGTCGTCCATGTCTGCATGCTCCTGTGGACGTTCGCCTTGCCCGAGTCGGTTCATGCGGAGGTCCTCCGAACCATAGCCTTCCCGGTGATGCTCATCTACCCCATCGGCACGGTAGTTCTGGGGCTCCTGCTCACGAGACGCGAACGCATCCGCCTCTGGCGACGTTCCCTCCAGGAGGAACGAGACCTCTTCGAGGCGATCGCCACGACGAGCCCCGTGGGAATCGTGACCGTCGATCGCCAGGGTCAACTCGAGTATGCAAACATCCGCGCAGCCGAGATATTCGGGTTGCCCAGGGAAGAGATCACCCAACGTACCTTCAACGAGCCGGCCTGGAAGATCACCGACACCCACGGCGGCACATTCCCCGAGGAGCAGCTGCCCTTCCGCCGCGTGGCGGATGAGGACAAACCGGTACGCGACATCGTGCACGCAATCGAATGGCCTGACGGAAGCCGGGTACTTCTGTCGGTCAGCGCCGCGCCGGTGCACGATGAAGATGGTCACCTACTGAGAATGGTCGCCTCCATCGAAGACATCACTGAGCGAAAGAAGGCCGAGCAAAGCCTTCGGGAGAGTGAGGAGCGGTTCCGTCGCCTGGCCGAGAACGCGCCTGACATGATCTACCGCATGTCGCTGCCTGACGGTCGGTACGAATACGTCAGCGCGGCGTCGAGCCGCATCACGGGTTTTTCGCCGCGCGAGTACTACGACTCCCCCCTGCTCATCAAGCAGGCCATACACCCCGATTGGCGCGCCTACTTTCAGCAACAGTGGGAGAACTTGTTGCGGGGCGAGGTCCCGCGGAC
>JAKAHF010000642.1 GCA_021815245.1 Actinomycetes bacterium | reverse complement strand
CCGTGTTCGCGTGAACCGACCTGAATGGATGTGCTTGAGGAGCAGTTGGCGCGAGTACCCGGCCTGCGCGGCTTGGCGGGTCGTAAAGTAACCCTCTTGGGCACTCGCCGTCTCGTAGAGTCGGCCCCAGTCCGGCCTTTCTTGGCCACTTTCCATGCAAAAATGTTAACCTAAAGTTTACTTTTGTGCAAGCAGACTAGAATATTCGCACGAAAGTAAACCATAGGTTTACTTTTCAGGAGTGCTGATCTCTGCCAGGACGGACCTAACACATTCAACCACTGACCCGAGGCTCGCCATTTCAAGGATCCGTGAGAAGCTCCCGTCGAACGAGGCTCGCCGTTCGCGCCAAAACTCCAGAAAACCATCGACCCGTTCCGGCTGAATTCCATTCTCAACAAGTTCGCTCAGCCACGTGTCGACCTGCTGGGCACGCTTCTCGAATCCTGGCAAATACCCGACCTCGAACTGCGTCTCCGACATCGCCCACACGCCGCAGGGGACGTACGGATACTCGCCCCGCTTGAAGCGCGCTTCATCGAAGACGTAGTCGATCATGTAGCGCAACTTAGCCACGGAGCGCCCCCTCGGCCATCTGCGAGAACTCCTCGCGGATGCTCGCCCTGCACTCGGCCACCCGTTCCGGGATCGCTGCCAGCCGGGCGAGGTAGTCTCGCCAAGCGGTCGCCTCATCCGGGTCTTCGCCGGCGTCGATTTCGTTGATGCAGAGGGTATACCCGCCGGGCTTCTCCTTCAGGTAAGCGCCGTAGATTCGGCCGTCGGGCGCTTTGACCCACTCGATGCTCTCTATGATGTGCAAATGGTTCTCGTGCATCGAGGCGCCGACTTCGGCGAAGCCGCGGTCGATCATGAGCACGGCGTAGCGCCAACGGTCAACCTGGCCGTTCGAGCGCAGCACAGGCAGCGCACCGAGCACCTCGAGCGTATGCGGCATGAACGTGATGCGGTTGCCGCGGGCATCGACGACCACGTGCCAGAACCCGTTCTGGGTGATTCCATCCAAGGTCGCCTGCAATTCGGCGATGCGTTTTGTTGTTTCCTGTTCCATTGCCCTTCCTATTTGCTGAGGACCACGTCCTCGATCTTTCGGCCGTCGGGCAGCACCGCGTGGCCGTTCTTCTTGAAGGCCGCGATGACGCGCGCGCGCTCGGCCGCGTTCTTGGTCACGATGACGTCGATGTTGTCGACGAGCGTCACTGTGTACTTGAAGATCGTCTCGTCGGAGGCGCCGCGCTCGGCGATCTTCTTCCACTGCTTCGGGTCGGCGCGCCGGTGACTGCGCACGGTGTCTTCAGTCACGCGGCCGAATAGATCGCCCTCATACGTGATAGCATCCATTCGCCGCAAAAGCCGCTTCTTGAAGTAGAGCCCCACGTTGCCTGGGTTCGCCGCGGAGGGCCGCTTCCGGATGCGCGTGAAGAAATAGCTGGCCCCGCCGGTGCCCATGTCGGCGCCGGGCGACATGCCTCCCGGCTTGATGCCGAGGCGGAGCTTCTCGGCGGTCGAGATCATGGCGCCGTTGTTGTCGAGGGCGAGTTCGACGAAGGAGGCGACGTCCCTGTCGTTGGTCAGGTTGTGAAAGAGCGCGTGGTTGGGGAGCTCACGGTCGAGGTCGTCGTCGCTCAAGTCGAAGCGCAGCTGCAGGCGGCGGCCGGCGCCCTCGCCCCCGCGCGTCGCGTGCTGAAAGGTGCCGAAGGGGTCGAAGCCGGCCTTCTTGGTGACGTCGGGGACGCCCAGCTCGGTGTTCCAGAACTCGCGGAGCAGGCGCACCTGGCTTTGCTTGTCTTGCCCGTTCGCCTTTCCGAGCACTGCCTTGAAACGAGGGGACCCGTCGATGCCCAGCACGTAGGCCTGCTTCTTCAGGTACATGATCTCGGCATCCTCGATGGCAGCGGTCGACGCATTCAGGCCGAGCCGCTCCAACTTCGCGAGTGCCTTCTCCACGGCTTCGGGCCCGAGCCCCTGGTCCACCCGGATCTCCATCTCGCCGGCGATCGCGTACACGCCGCTGTTCTGTTTCCACGGGCGATAGACGGCCGTCACGCCGTCGTCGAAGTCGACCTCGTACTGCACGCCTTTGCCGAAGCTCCGCCCGAAGGCCTGGTCGATGGTGTGCGTGCTCCCGTCCCACACGAGCTCGCCCGCTTTGTTCTCGCGGCGCTGGAGACGAACGCCGACCTCCCGCACGGTGAACTCGGCCTTCGTGCGGCGCTCCACCTTGGGCTCGGTTTTGCGAGCATATTGCCCGAACTTCGGTAGCGCCGACGGCTCTGTCCCCGCCTTGGCCTTCGCGATGGCTTCTTCCATCTGGCTGAGCGTGCTCAGGTACTCGCCGGCCATAGCCCGGATCTCGGGGTCGGCGTGCTTCTCCAAGACCTTCAACCTGGTGCGCAGCCCGAGCGCCGCGTCGAACTTCGGGGAGTTGAAGACCTTGTCCTTCGTGTGGAAATTGAACGACTTCACGGCCGCCAGGATCGTGTCGTAGAACTCATCCTCGGCGAGCGCCTCACCAACCTTGGGGATGCTCTTCGCGCCGGCGACGAGATGCTTGCGCACCACCTCGAGCACCTTGTCTTCGTGTTCGGGGCGTACCTTCAGATTGACGATCGTCTGGCGGCCGGCGACCTTACCGTCTTTCCG
>JAKAHF010000641.1 GCA_021815245.1 Actinomycetes bacterium | reverse complement strand
ATGTGCACCGGCTCGCTCGCCGGCCCCGTCAGCCGCGCGTATCCGTAGTCTCTGACGGCGACCGGGCTCCAACTCGAATCGTCGTAGCCGGGTAGCGAGTATCCCTCGGGCTCTCCGCCCGCGTCGAACTTCTCGCCGACGAAGAGGTCGGCATACCGGTAGCCGCCGGTCGCCCACTTGAAGTCGCGATCGGAACACACCACCTCGGAGCTGCCATCGTCGAACTCGACGAAGACCTGCAGCAAGAAGGCGTTGCTCGTGCCGTACTGCTCGCCGATGCCCATCAGGCCCACCTTGCCGGTGTACCAACCGTCGGCGACGACGGCCGCGAGGGCGTTCGTGCCCGGTCGCAGCGCCTCGGTGACGTCGTATCGCTGGCACTCGAGGTGCTTCGCGTACACGCTATAGCCGGGGGCGAAAGGCGCGCCATAGCGCCTGCCGTTGACACGTAGCTCGTAGATGCCGTGGGCGGTCGCGTAGGCCGTCGCCCGACGCACGCCACCCTCAAGCTCGATCGTCTTTCTGAAGTACAGGCAGGGGTTGAGGGCATCCTCTCGGTCATCGGGGTTGACCACCAGTCCTTGCATGATCGTGGCGGTGTCGGTGCAGTCGCCGAGCGGCTTTCGCGGCTCGGTCGCCTCGATCCAATGCGCCTGCCAGAGAGCCGCGTCGGTGATGCCTGTCGAGAAGTGTTGCTCCTTGCCCGTCGACTCCTCACCCGAGGTCGCCACGCTCGTCACGTTCCAGGTGTAGTCGGTGTCGGCCGAGAGCGGCAGCCCGCCGTAGGGCACGCCGTGCACGTCCGACGACTCCAGCATGCCCGAATCCCAGACGACCCGACCGTCGGCTGCGCTGGTGACGACGACGCGGTAGGCCGTCTGGGCGACGTCGTGGGCATCGGAGCGCAGGCGCCATGAGAAGGCGGGCCGGGGGTCGGTCAGTCCGGCGGGGTTGCGCATGCCGTCGAGCTTCTCGGCATAGACCTGGTACACGTGATCTCCGTTCAGGCCTCGCGGCTAGCGCCGGGGCCGTTCCTCGGTCCGCAGCGTCGCGACCGGGTCGGCCTCGGCTCCCATCGAGACGCGTGCGCGGGCGCACAGGTCTCTGACATCGGTGCGAAAGGCGTCGAGCAGAAGGCGGTGCGCCTGCAGGATATCGCCCTCGAGTTGAGCCGTCTCGAGCGCCGCGCGATCGACGAGCAGGGCCTTGGCGTAGGCCTCCTGCACGTTGAGCACGCTCAGGACCATGGCCTCGATCTTCGGCTCGATGTTGTGTGACTGGTCGATGGTGAGGCGTGGCAGCGGGGCCTCGCCGGCAGTGAGTTCGACGAGGACGAGGAAGAGCTCGAAGGGGTTGACCGACCCCACGATGAGGTCGTCATCGGCGTACTTGCGGGCGTTCAGGTGAATGCCGCCAAGCCGTCCCTCGAACGCAAGTAGCGCGACGATCTGTTCGATGTTCACTCCCTGGTAGTGGTGCCCCAGGTCGACGAGCACACGGGCGCGGTCTCCGAGCGCCCGGCACACCGACACGGCCGAGCCCCAATCGGCGAGATCGGTCGCGTAGAAGGCGGGCTCGAAGGGCTTGTATTCGACGAGGAGCTCTTGCTCGGCGGGCAGGGCGGCATAGAGTCGCTCGAGCCCGGCGAGTAGCCGGCTCCGCCTGCCGCGAAAGTCGTCCTGGCCGGCGTAGTTGGTGCCGTCGGCCAGCCAGAGCGACTGGGCGGTGGAGCCGAGCCGCGTTGCGACATCGACGCACTCCAGAAGGTGGGCGAGCGCCTTCTCGCGGATCGCCGCGCTCGGGTTGGTCAACGAACCCAGCCGGTAGTCGGGGTCTTGAAAGAGGTTGGCGTTGATCGCCCCCGTCCGCAGACCTCGGGCGCCGATGTGACCGCCGAGCTCGGTGAGATCGTCCACGGCATCCCAGGGGAAGTGTAGGGCCACCGCGGGCGCGGTGCCGGTCAACCGGTGTACGAGAGCCGCGTCGTCGATGCGTTCGAAGACGTTTCTGGGCCGGTCTTTCTGGGGGAACACGGCGAACCGGGTGCCCGAGTCGCCGTATCCCCACGACGGGGTCTCGATCTGCAGTCGCGTCAGCCGCTCCTGCATCGTGGTCTCTTGGGTGGTGTTCAACGCGTCTACCTCTGTTCTCGCGAGACCGATCTACATTTCTACGAAGCCAGGCCGGTCACATCGAGGAAGCGCCGGTAGGTGGCCTCAGCCCGGCTGCGGTCGGCGGCCGGACGATAGGGTTGCTGAGGATACGAAGCGCGGACGATCTGCCGCAGCTCGTCGAATGCCGAGATATCGCCCACCGCGCACGCCTGCATGAGCACGTTGCCGAGCGCCGACGCCTCGACCGGTCCGGCAAGGACAGCGCGGCCGGTCACATCGGCGGTCAACTGACAGAGCAGGGCGTTTCGCGACCCTCCGCCCACGACGTGCACGGTGGCGATGGAGGTGGCCGTGACGCGCTCTAACTGCTCGAGCACGAGCCGGTACTTGCAGGCGAGCGAAACGAAGATCGACCGGACGAAGTCGCCCCGGCAGGGTGGCACCGAGCCTCCGCCCGCCCGCATGAGCTTTTCGATGCGGGCCGGCATGTCTCCGGGATAGGCAAGCGAGGCATCGTCGGGGTCGAACAGCGCAGGCTCACCGCCGG
>JAKAHF010000025.1 GCA_021815245.1 Actinomycetes bacterium | reverse complement strand
CACGCCGCTCTGGGCGACCCTGTGCACCGGTTGCATGAAGTGCGTGGAGGTCTGTCCCCGGCAGGCGATCGCCGTCAGACCGGCGTCGAAGATGGCCAAGGCGAGGCAGGTGTGATCGCGGCTCCAAGGGAATTCGGGCGCTGCCTGGTCATCGGCGGCTCGGGTATGCTGGGATTCGAGATCGTCCGGCAGGCCGTCGCCGCCGATATCGAGGCACGCGTGCTCGACCTGGCGCCGCCCCCCGAACGTGTATGCGACTTCGCGCAGGGCGACATGTGTCGCCGGTCCGATCTCGAGCGGGCGTTCGCCGGACTGACCGAGGATGACGTCGTGTTTCAAACGGCTGCCGCGGTCTGGGATCCGAAGAATCCCGACACGCTTTACGAGAAGGTGAACGTCGAGGGCAACCGGCTGGTGCTCGAGTTGTGCCGCGAGGCAGGCGTGCGCCGCCTGGTCTACACGAGCACGATCGACGTGGTGGTCGACGGGCGCAAGCCGATCGTCGACGGTGACGAGTCGTTGCCCTATCCAAAACGACTGCCGCGCGACGCCTACAGCCGCACCAAGATCGAAGCCGAACAGCTGGTGTTGGCCGCGAATGGCGACGATCTGGCCACATGCGCCCTCCGGCCCGTAGGCATGTACGGGCCGCGCGACCGATACCATCTCGGCAACGTGCTCGCCATGGCGCGCAAGGGCAACAAGGTGCGGTTGGGTAACGGGTCGGCGCGGTTCAGCCATGCCTACTCCGAGAATGTCGCGCATGCGCACCTACTCGCGGCACGGCACCTGTTTCGCGGTTCGCGAGTAGCCGGGCAGGCCTACTTCATCGGAGACCACTACCCGCCACGCAACTTCTTCGACTTCATGGAGCCGTATCTCGAGGCGCTCGACCTACCGGTGCCGCGCAGGAGCATCCCCTACCCGGTGGCATACGGCCTGGCCTGCGTCGTCGAACGGCTGGCGCCCAAGTCGAACTTCAATCGCTTCGCCGTCATCCAGACCTGTGTCGATCATACCTATCGCCATGACCGGGCCGAACGCGACTTCGGCTACTCACCGGTGGTCTCAGAAGAAGAAGCCTTCAGGCGCACCCTCGCCGACGTGGCGCCCTCCGGGGCCGGCGATATCGCGTAGCCTCATGCCGCCGAGCCGCCACGCGCCGGCATGAGCGCGGGGCGCCGTATCTGTCCGGCCGGCGCGCTATCGTAGTCACATGGTCATCAACGAGGTTCAAGCCAAAGCGATCCTTTCGAAGTCGCAGATCTACGACTATGCGCTCAACCCCTACACCGGTTGCGAGCACGCCTGTTCCTACTGCTATGCCCGGTTCATGAAGCGCTTCAGCGGCCACCGGGAGCCGTGGGGGGAGTTCGTCGACGTCAAAATCAACGCCCCCGACCTGCTCGAGCGGGAGCTGCCTCGCAAGCGGCCCGGCGCCGTGTGGGTGAGCGGCGTGTGTGACCCCTATCAACCGGCCGAGGCTCGCTACCGCCTGACTCGCCGGTGTCTCGAGCTCCTGGTCGACGCGGACTGGCCGGTGCGTGTGCAGACACGTTCGCCGCTCGTCACCCGCGATGTCGATCTGCTCGCGAGGGGCGCCGACGTCGAGGTGGGTTTTAGTATCCCGACCGCCGACGATGAGATCAGGTCGCTCTTCGAGCCACGGGCGCCGTCGATCGATTCGCGGCTCGACGCGTTGGGCACGGTGCACGGCGCGGGCATCCGTACCTTTGCGATGGTCGCCCCGATGCTTCCCGGCGCGGAAGGGCTGGCGGAGTTGCTGGCCGGCAGTGCCGACTACATCCTCATCGACCGCATGAACTACCACTATGGCGACTGGGTGTACCGGCAGCACGGTCTGCGGGCTGAGCGCGCGGACGATTTCTTCGTCCAGACGGCCGCGGCGCTCGCCTCCGCATGCGCCGGCCTCGAACTCGACTGCAGAGTGATCTTTCAGCAATAACCGCCGCATATGCGGCAATCGCGCTAACGAGGACCTTACAGTCTCCGAGCTACTCTACCCCCGTCAAAGATGATCGCCGCCGCCCCAAACGAAGTCGGCGCGGCGCGTGCGAAACAGAAACGGGGGTCATACTCGTATGGACTTCTTGAATGCATTAGCGGCTTCGGCAAACGGATGGCGCGTGGTCGACGGTGGCCGCGACGTCGTCGAGATGCACCCGGGAGCTCTGGGCATCGTCGCCGGAATCCTCGGGATCGTACTGTGGGCGCTCGCCGTGACCGCCCTTGTGCTGGCGATCATCACGATGATCCGCCGGCTGAGGCGCCCCGGCGCACCCTTGGTCGCCGGACCGGCCCCCGGCTTTTCGGCGGTTGCGCCCGTGCCGGTCGAACCACCGGTCGTGTCGACCACGGCGCTGCAGATCTTGAACGACCGCTTCGCCCGTGGCGAGATCGGCCAGGAGGAATACCTCGAACGCCGCACGGCGCTTCTCGGCTAGAAGCCGAGTTTCGCGGCGACCGAGAGTCCCGCGAGGATCACGGCCGCGATGAGTAGCGCCAGCCACCAGATGCCGACGAAGTAAGGAAAGACCATCAAGATTACGCCGGCGATCATGTGGGGTACGCGGATCTCCTTGCGGCCGTACATCACCAGGGCTGCGCCGATCATGCTGATGACGATCCCGAGGGCGAGATCGCCGAGGCTGAGATCCAGATTCATGCCATGACTATCGGCAATTCGCCGACCATCGATAAGCGGGCTATCAGGGAGCGATTGGGCGACGGCCTGGACAACCCGTCGCCCACCCGCCACTATCAGCACATGCTGAAGCGGCTGCTATCGATAATCCGCAAGGAGTTCATCCAGATCCGGCGTGACCGGCGTACGTTGGGCATGATGATCGCCATCCCGGTGTTGTGGATCGTCATCTTCGGCTACGCTGCCACATTCGACGTGCACGACATCAAGACCGTTGTGTCGGTGCCGCCGGATTCTCCTTCCGCGACCCTCATCGTCACCAAGCTCGACGCGTCCGGCTACTTCACGGTCGTCGAGACCGGTCCGTTCACCGACGCCGAGCTCGAAGCCGCGGTGAACGATCACCGCGCCTCGGTGGCCATCCGGCCCCCGGTGGGTGATGAGCCCGGTCTCTTCGTGGCCGACGGGTCAGACCTCTTCACCGCTCAGGCCGCCGCGAGGCAGATCCAATCACTCGTGCAGAGCTTCGCCCAGCAGGCCGGCACGTCGGCCTATGTCGAGACGAAGATCCTCTACAACGCCGATCTGCGCTCGGTCAACTACATGATCCCGGGGCTGGTGGGCGTGGTCATGGTGTTCATCGCTACCCTGATGACGGCCGTGGCCATCGTCCGCGAGCGCGAGCGGGGCACCCTCGAGCAGTTGCTGGTCACTCCGGTGAGTCCCTTCGAGCTCATGCTCGGCAAGATCATCCCCTATATGGTCATCGCTTTCGCCGATTTTCTCCTGGTCATGGCCTGCGGGGTGTGGATCTTCGACGTACCCTTCGCCGGCAGCCCCGGCCTTCTCATGGTCCTCTCGATCGCCTTCCTCTTCGTCTGCCTCGGTCTCGGACTTCTCGTCTCGACCGTTTCGCAGACACAGCAGCAGGCCATGCAGATGGCTGTGTTCACCCTGCTGCCGCAGATCTTGCTGTCGGGTTTCATCTTCCCGCTCGCGGCCATCCCGTGGGCCATCCGCTGGATCGCGTACCTGGCGCCGCTCACCTACTTTCTGCCCATCGCTCGGGGCACGTTCCTGCGCGGTGAAGGCATCGGTGATCTGTGGATCTGGGTGGTGATCCTCATAGCCTACGCCGTCGCGATCGTCGGCCTGGCTGCCTGGCGCTTCCGAAGGAAGTTGGTGTGACCGATCGTTTCGCAGCCAGGGAGGTTTCCGGCGGTGAGGCAGGTGGCTCCGTGCTCGTGGAACTCCGCGAGGTAACCGTCCGCTACGGCCGGACGCTGGCCCTCGACTCCACCACGATGACCCTTCGCTCCGGCGACAGTGTGGCGGTGCTGGGTCCCGATGGCGCCGGCAAATCAACGCTCCTGCGCGCGCTGGCCGGTCTCGCGCGGCCGACCTCGGGTACCGTCGCTTCGCGGCTGGGCTCCTCGGGCATAGGGTATGCGAGATCGACGTTCGATCTCTATGGGGATCTCACTGTGCTCGAGAATCTGTCGTTCTTTGGGCGGGTGCGGGGCATGGAACGTGAGAAGCTGCAGGAGCGCGTCGAGGCCATGCTCGCGCTTGCCAATCTCAAAGGAGCGCGTGACAAGCTGGCGGGGCGCTTGTCGGGAGGTATGAAAAAGGGTCTCGCCCTGGGCTGCGCCCTCGTGCACGAACCGGCCCTCCTCCTACTCGATGAGCCTACGGTCGGCGTCGATCCTGTCTCGCGCCAGGAGCTTTGGGACATCATCGCCCAAGCGACCGCCGGCGGCACGGCCCTCGTGTTCACGAGCACCTACCTCGAGGAGGCCGTGCACGCCTCGCGCCTTGTGGCCATGGAGCGGGGGAGGGCCAACGAAACGAGTGCCGAGCGGGTGATGGCCGCGTGCGAAGAGTGGTCCGCTTGGGTAGTCGCGGTCGGCGACGACCGCACCGCGGTCCGGGCCCGGCTCGCGGCGGTAGCCCACGAACCCCGCGTGTACCTGCGCCCCGAAGGCTTGACCGCACTCGCCATCGGCGATACCGGCGCCCGCGACCTGTTGACGGCGACGGTTGGGGCGGAGTTCGCCGCCTCGGCTCTCGCGCAGAGCGAGCTGACCTTCGAGGACGCTTTCGTACTCACTGAGAGCGGCCTCGCCGCCGGCGCAAGGCCTGGTGCGGCATGAGTCCACCGCGTGCAAAAGCCCGCGATGTGCGGTCGGTGTTCTTCGACTTCGACTACACGCTGGTCGACTCGTCGGTCGGTGTCATCGAGTGCGTGAACTACGCCCTCAAACAGATGGGCCTGCCCCTCGCAGAGCCCGATCGCATCCGCTCGCTCATCGGAGTCTCACTCGACAAGACCTTCGTGGAGCTCTCCGCCGGCCGTGCCGCCGGCCGTTTCGAGGAGTTCAAGCGCCTCTTCACGCAGCGCGGCGACGAGGTGATGCTCGACGGAGTGCGGCTGTTCGAGCCTGTGAAGTCCGCCGTGGCGCGGCTCCTCTCCGGCGGCCTGACGCTGGGCATCGTGTCGACGAAGTTCCGCTATCGCGTCGAGGCGGTATTGCGCCGGGAGGGGCTTGCCGATGCCTTCGCGGTTGTGGTCGGCGGCGAGGACGTGGCCGCGCACAAGCCTGATCCTCAGGGACTCTTCCTGGCCATGGAACGGCTTTCGGTCGATGCCGGCTCGGCGCTCTTCGTGGGCGACAGCGTGATCGACGCCGAGACTGCCATCGGGGCGGGCGTCGGCTTCGTGGCCGTTCTCTCGGGGGTGACGCGGACCGAGGCCCTTGCCGCCTATCGGCCGCTCGCGATCGTAGCCGATGTGGGTGAGGTGCCGGCCTTCGTGCTCGCGTTGCGCGAATCGGAAGGCGTCAGGGTGTGACTGCCGTCATCGAGACCCACGGTCTGTCCAAGGTGTTTGGACGGCGCATGGTCGTCGACTCCGTGGACCTCACCGTGCGGCGCGGAGAGGTCTATGGCTTTCTCGGGCCCAACGGCGCCGGCAAGACGACGACACTACGCATGCTTCTCGGGCTCCTCGATCCCGACGCGGGCAGCGCGTCGGTTCTCGGTTTCGACTGCAAGAAGCAAGGCCCGCAACTCCGCAGGCTCGTGGGCTATGTCTCCCAGCTCTACTCGCTCTACTTCGATCTGACGGTGCAGCAGAACCTGCTGTTCTTCGGGCGGATGTACGGGCTCGACAACTCGCAGCTGCGCGAGAGGGTCGGTTCCGAGATGGGCAGGTTCGAGCTCGAGCGCGACGGTGACACGTTGGTCGGGGCACTGCCCACGGGCGCACAGCGTCGCTGCTCCTTGGCGGCGGCGCTTCTCCATCGGCCCAGACTGCTCATCCTCGACGAGCCCACCAGCGGCATGGATACCACCAGCAGGCGCGCGTTCTGGGCTTTCTTGGGTGGATTGGTAGCTGATGACACTACCGTCATCCTGACCACGCACCATCTCGAGGAGGTGCAGGTCTGCGACCGTCTCTGCCTGATCCTGGGCGGCCGCCTACGCTTCGAGGGATCGCCGCGGCAGATGGTCGAGACCTTTGCCGGCCCGGTGCTGCTGGTTTCGGCCGACCCTGTGAAGCGGGCGCATCAAGTCCTCAAAGAGAGATACGGAGCCACGCTTCTCGGCAATCAGGTGCGGGTGCAACGCCAGGGCGTCGACCCGCGGGAGGTCCTCGGCGCACTTCGCGAGGCGGACATCGTCGACGTGGTCGTGCAGAGCGTCGAACCGACGCTCGAGGACGCGTTCGTGAGGGCCGCAACCGTTGGCGAGCCCGAGCCCACGCAATAGCGCGATGCCGGCCTGACGGGGCTCGTTGCGGCCATAGAGCGAGGGTGAATTCTCGGCTTCCGGTTTGTCAGCGCGAGCGTCTGAGGCTATCCTGGCTCCTGCACAAACGGGCGAGCGATCGGAGCATCACAATGGGTTTGAAGAAGACGACACTCGTAGCACTCGCACTCCTGCTGCTGGGGCTTGCGGGTGTGCTTGCTGCCTGCAGTAGCGACTCCACCACCACGACCTCGACGTCGACGCAGACGACGACCGTCGACTCGGAGTCGACCACAACCTCCATCGCCTCGACTACCACGACCACCATCCCTCGTGGTGCCAGTGTGGTGACTCTGAAGATCGGCGATATCGGTGACGTCGAGCAAGGCGAGCTGTCGGTAGACAGATTCACGGTCACCGACGATCTGGCCTCCGACGTCGCCAACGAGCTGCTGCTCACCGGCGAGGAGGGCGAGAAGAAGAACGTGTCGACGAAGCCGGCCGAGGGCAACGAGTTCCTGCTCGTCACCTTCAAGTACAAGAAGGCCGTCTACTACGACATGCGCGGTGGTCTCTACTCCGACGACATCATCCTCAAGGACTCCGAGGGCACTGAGTATCTGCCGGTGGAGACAGAGGGACACGGCGGCATCTTCGATTCGAACGCGGGCAAGGTCAAGGCCGAGGTCGAAGCCTTCACCACCGCCGTCTTCGAAGTCCCCAAGGGGCAGACCGGGCTGTACGTCGTCTACCATCCCAACGCCGAGGACGGGTTCACCTGCCAGATCCGCTAGGAGGCCGCTGAAAGGCGAGGCCAAGGTCGCCAGAAAGTGCATGGCGGCGCGATACTCCGTTCTCAGTCGACGTTGCTCCGCGGGGGCGGCGATCCGCAGGCTCGCCGCCCCCGCTCCATTGTTCGGCCGCCCTTGACGTTCGGGCCGGTGGAGTTATAAGATATTACGCGATATATCGTGATACATCGGGAAGGAGCAACAAGATGCATCACAGGCGTGGATTCATGGGCGGCGGCATGTGCGGCCCGGGTCACCATTTCTTCGAACGAGGGGGGATGAAATTCGCCATCCTTGGGGCGCTGAAAGAGAAGCCCCGTCATGGATACGACATCATCCGCGAGATGGAGGACCGTTCGGGAGGGTTCTACAGCCCGAGTCCGGGTGCGGTCTATCCGACATTGCAGGCCCTCGAAGACCAGGATCTGGTGACATCTTCCGTAGAGGAGGGCAAGAAGGTCTACACCATCACCGAGGCGGGCATTGCGTTCCTCGAAGAACACAAGGAGCGGGCCAGCACCCAGCGAGAGCGCTGGGACGCCCATTGGGGCCCGGGACCGCAATCCGAAGGCTGGACGGCAGTGGCCGGCATCCGCGAGTCCCTCAGCGAGATCAGGAGGGCCGTTCGCAACACGGCCGGTGATCCGGCTCGGCTCAAAGAGGTCGGCGACGTGATCGAGGACGCCGCCGGGCGTATCCGCGACATCCTCAAGAGGTGACCTCGGTCACCCGGCGGGCCAGAAGGCGTGCGGAGGGCGCCGATCGCCTGTGGCGATCGGCGCCCTCCGGCTTCGAGCGGGGCCTCTTCACGGTTCCACTACCGGCAAACAGGGTATGCTGTTCACATGACTGACGAACCCACCTCCTCACAGAGACCCAAGCCGCCCCCCGAATCGAGCGCGGGCGGCAACAAGGCCGCGGGACCTCCTCCGAGGCGTGACCGCGCGGGTACCGGCGGAGGCCAGCGGCCCCCCGGACGCGGCGCGAGCGGCCAAGCGGGCGGTTCCTCGGGGAGCGGCCCACGGGGCGAGAGGAAGCATGTCTGGCACTTCGTGGTCTACGTGGTGGTCGGCCTGGTCGCGCTCTACCTGTTCAACCAGTTCGTACTCCCGATGACCGCGCCGCAGACGGCACTCAGCTATACCGAGTTCAAGACAAAAGTCACGGCGGGTGACATCAAGACGGCTGTCATAGGCGACACCCGGATCACGGGCACCATGTCTGATCCCAATAGTGGGGCCACCGTCGAGTTCCGTACCAACTACAAGGCGGGGGCCGACGAGCAGCTGGTGTCGGAACTCCAGGCCGGCAAGGTCGACTATTCCTTCGCGGCGCCGGCCAGCCAGCTGGGCGGGATCCTTCTGAGCTTGCTGCCGTTCTTGCTGATCGGCGCGATCTGGGTCTTCATCTACCGGCGTATGGCCGGAGGCGCGGGGCGTGGAGGTGCCGGCGGCATCTTCGGCGTAGGCAAGAGCAAGGCCACCAAGGTCAGCCCTGAAGACGTGGGGGTCACCTACGAAGACGTGGGCGGGGCCGACGAGGCCATCGCCGAATTGCAGGAGATAATCCAGTTCTTGAAGACGCCCGAGAAGTTCGCCAAGCTGGGCGGTCGCATCCCCAAGGGAGTGCTCCTGGTCGGCCCGCCCGGGACCGGCAAGACGCTGCTGGCGAAGGCAACGGCCGGCGAGGCCGGGGTGCCGTTCTTCGAGAGCAGCGGGTCGGAGTTCGTCGAGATGTTCGTGGGCGTTGGCGCGGCCCGTGTGCGCGACTTGTTTGAGCAGGCCCGTGGGTCTGCCCCCGCGATCGTCTTCATCGACGAGATCGACGCGATCGGCCAGAGCCGGGGCGCTGGGCTGCAATTGAGTGGCGGCAACGACGAGCGCGAGCAGACACTCAACCAGTTGCTGGCCGAGATCGATGGGTTCCGCACCGACATGGCCAAGCCGGTGATAATCATGGCCGCCACAAACCGACCTGAAGTGCTCGACAAGGCCCTCCTGCGCGCCGGTCGCTTCGACCGCACGGTTGAGGTCGGCAACCCCGATCTGGTGGGGCGCATGCAGATACTCCGCATCCACAGCAGGGGCGTGAAGCTCGCCCGCGACTTCGATATCGAACGCGCCGCGCGCATCACGCCGGGATTCAGCGGAGCCGATCTCGCCAACGCGATCAACGAGGCGGCGCTCCTGGCCGCTCGCCGGGGCGCGGCGTCGGTCGGCATCAAGGATTTCGAGGCCGCCATGGAGAGAGTCATAGCCGGTCTCGAGAAGAAGAGCCGGGTGATGAATCCCGAGGAACGGCGCACGGTCGCCTATCACGAAGCCGGCCACGCGCTTGTCGCCGCACTGCTGCCGCACGCCGATCCGGTGGCCAAGATCAGCATCATCCCGCGGGCCAGGGGGGCTCTCGGTTACACCTTGCAGATGCCGACCGAGGATCGGTACGTGCTCACCAAGGACGAGCTGGCCGATCGCATAGCGGTGATGCTGGGCGGCCGGGCGGCTGAGGTCACGGTGTTCGGCACCATCAGCACCGGCGCCAGTGACGACATCCAGAAAGCCACCGAGCTCGCCCGGCGCATGGTGACCGAATTCGGCATGAGCGAGAGTCTTGGCTCGGTGCGCTACACGGGCCAGCAGATGCAGTATCTCGGCGGGGTCGTGCAGGACGGTGGCCAGCTCAGCCCCCACACCCAGGAGCTGATCGACACCGAGGTCAGAAACCTCGTCACCGGGCAATATGACAGGGGTTTGGCGGTGCTCGCCGAGCACTCAGGCGCGCTTGAGGTGCTCGCCCGGGAGCTGCTGCAGCAAGAGACGGTCGACGGAAGCGCCGTCGAGGCGGCCCTGCGGACCGAAGCCGGCACGGGGCCGGTCGACGCCGTTCCGGAAGGGAGTCTCTAGCGGTGCGTGCAGAGTCGGCATTCGAAACAACGGTGACACCATGACGGTGGTGGGAGTCGTTGGCACCGGCAACATGGGCGCCGCTCTCGTGCGGGGCTGGCTGCGGTCCTCGCCGGTCGAGCCCACGTTCGTGGTCTGGGACAAGGCCGAGGCGGCCGCGCGGCGTCTCGTGGTCGAGGATAGGGTGCGCATGGCCTCTTCGCTGGCCGATCTGGCCTCCAGCTCGGAGCTGATCCTTGTCGTCGTCAAGCCGAAGGATGCTCCGGAGTTGCTCGAGACGATGCGTCCCCTTCTGACAGAGGCACACACGGTGGTTTCGTCCATGGCGGGAGTGACGCTGGATTCGATGCGCGCCCTCGTCGGACCCGGTCCCACACTGTTCAGGATCATGCCCAATCTCGGCGTCGAGCTCAACGTGGGCGTCGTTGCCGCGGCCGCCGAGACGGGCGCCGACCAGACTGCAATCACGAGCATTCTCGAACTCCTCGCGCCCCTGGGTCTGGCTGACTTGCTGCCCGAGGACCTGATCGACGTAGCCACGGCCGTCGGCGGCTCCGGACCCGGGTTTCTTGCTCTTGCCATCGAGGCTCTCGAGGATGGCGCCGTGGCGGCCGGCATCACGCGCCCGCAGGCGAGAAGCTTGGTCAGGCAGGCGGCGAACGAGGCGGCGGCCGGGCTTCGGGAGCATTCAGATTCGGCGGCTGCGCTGCAGCGTCACCTGGCCGCAACGGGCCAACTCTTTCCGCCCGGTATCGGTACACTAGAACAGCACGGAACCCGCTCGGCCTTTCAGCAGGCGGTGAGCGCGGCAAACGCAATCGCCACGAACACGAACTGCGCCTGCGCATAGCCTTCGTCCGCGGCGCGCTGCAGAGCGGCAAGGTCACGTACGCCGACGGCCGCGTCCGCGAGGGCACGTTCGTCGACGGCCAGCAGGCCGGCATGGGCACCCTCACGTGGAAGGACGGTCGCCGCT
>JAKAHF010000640.1 GCA_021815245.1 Actinomycetes bacterium | reverse complement strand
TTCCGATCCGGCCGGGCAACCGTAGGTGATGGCCGGCATGCCGGCGGCCTCGCACTGCTGCGCGACCGGGATGTTGACCACGGGGGTCATGCCGGCGAAGATGATGTCGGGCTTGTCGCCGGTGATGAGCTCGCCGGTGACTTCAGCAGCCCGGTTGCTGTCGGACTGGCTGTCTTTGACCACCCACGCGATCGGGTGTTTCTTGCCGTCGGCGCAGACGAGACCGTCGCCGATGGTGTCTTTGGCCTGCTTCAGCAGGAACTGGTCGGGCTCGCTGAGGCCGGCGAAAACACCGGTCGTCATGGTGACCCAGCCGATCTTGATCTCACGACCCATCTCGGCGCCGGCCGAAGCGGTGGTCGTCGAGCCGGCCATGGTGGTGCTGGTGCCGGCGGGTGCCGTAGTAGTCGAGCCGGCGACCGTCGTAGTGGTCGATTCCTCTTCCTTGCCGCAGGCCGCGAGCAGCCCGCCGAGACCGCCGGCGGCTCCGACTGCCACGCCGGTCACACCGGCGATCTTGAGAAACTCACGCCGCGAAACTTCTTTACCTGCCATGCCACGTCCTCCCTGTCTCAACCTTGTCACCCTAGCTATTCTGTTTGGCGGAATAGCTATTCCGTGTGCTACTAGAATACACTGCCCGCCTGCCGAACACTAGTTTAGGCGGAGAATTTATCTAGATATTTGCGCTCGTTGCTCAGTTTACTGGCCTGCGGCCTTCTGCATCTCCCTGAAACCAGCGATAAAGCGCATAGCGTAGTTGTCGCGCCCGAGCACCAAGTCGGCGGAGAGCACGGCCAGTTTGACCAGAGCCACGTCGACCGTGGGGCACGTCAGACCGGCGTCGATGGCCAACGCCAGGTAGGCGCCCGTCAGTACCGGGCGGTTGGGAAGCCCGTGCGAGATGTTGCTGCAGCCCTGGGTCTGGTTGACGCCGAGTTCGTCGCGCACCCTGCGGGTGGCTTCGAGAGTGGCGACACCCGCCTTCACGTTGGCGCCGAGCGACAAAGTGAGGCAGTCGATGATGACGTCTTCGCGCGGGATGCCGATGGCCTCGGCGCGCTCGACGATCTTGTGGGCGATCTCGACACGAGCGGCCGCCTCAGCGGGGATACCCTTCTCGTCGAGGGTGAGGCCGATGACCGGAAGGTTGTACTCCTTGACCAGCGGCAGGATCTCCTCGAGCGAGGCCTCTTCGCCGGTGACCGAGTTGACGATGGGACGACCCGGGCAGATGGCGAGTGCGGCGGCGAGCGCCTTGACCTTGCGGCTGTCGATGCACAGCGGCACATCGACCACACCGGCTACGGCCTCGACGGCGCGGGGGAGCATCTCGATCTCGTCGACACCCGTGGCACCCACGTTGACGTCGAGGATGTCGGCGCCGGCGGCTACCTGGGCCAGGGCCTCCTCGCGAGCCACGGAGAGGTCGTTGGCGCGCAGCGCTTCAGCGAGACGCTTCTTGCCGGTCGGGTTGATGCGTTCGCCGATGAACACGGTGGGCCGGCCCCCGCCGATTATCACTTCTTTGCTGGCGCTCAGTACTCGGGTTTCCACTTCAGGCCTCCTCGTTGGTAACTAGATGGTTGAAGCCGATCGTCTCTTCTGGCGGTACGACGACGATCTCGCTGCCTCTCTCGCCTTTGAACAACCGCTCGAGCAACTGGGTCGACCCCGGCACCACACCGTGGTCGAGTTGCAGGTCTTCCGCCACCTCGCGGCTCTGGTCGAGGCATTCCTCGACGCTATATGCCTGGGTATCGATGAGGCTGATGCGCTCATACCCGGCGAACAGGGTCTTGCGGAGCCTTGCCGCGCGCTCGGCTCCGTAGCGCTCGTTCCAGTCTTGGAACGATTCCTTGAGCGAACTCTCGTGATTGAACCAACCCCGGGTCAAGTAGTAATGGCGCGGATTTCGCGGGATCTCCTCGCGCGTGCAGCCCCGATTCAGAAGCAGCGATATGCAGTCGTCGACCCGGGGGAAGACGATCGTCAGATGCTGCGTGCTCAGGCCGTTGAGCGCGTTGCCACAAAACCCGAGCGCCAACTTGACCTCTTCGACCGGTTCGACCGTGGTCTCGACTCTGCGCCCTGAGGCCGGGCCTTTGCCCGGCAGAACAGAGGGCAGATGCACGGCTTCTTGCTTCTCCGCACCTTTGTCGAGAAGATCGAGCAGTGCCTGGATGGCCACCTTCAGCTTCTCGGGCCGGTCGTGCAGGCCACTCTCGATCCAGACGAGGGGCGGCCTCGCATCTTGGGGCACAGCCTCAAGCGCGAGGCGCACCTCGTCTTCGATCATCTCGCAGGCAAGTATCACCGAACGAGTCAACGGTACCTCTGGGTTCGCAGAACACCCGATGAGTCGTCGGTGTGGTTAGTAGACTCCATACTCTTTCGCGGTCTTGATCATGACCTCGAGGTTCTCTTCTTTGCCTTCGTCGGCGACAGCACCGAAGTCGACGATGAATCCGCCGTCCTCGCCCGCGTCATCGATGAGCTTGCGCGTGTACTCAGCAACCTTGTCGGCCGTGCCGGCGTGCAGCAACGAGAGCGGCACGTTGCCCTGGATGCAGGCGACCTGGCCGATGGTCTGCTTCGCGCGGGCCATGTCGGTCTGGTCGAACAGCCAGATGGTGCTGCCCTTGGGCAAGTCGGTGATGGCCTCGAGGCGCGAG
>JAKAHF010000024.1 GCA_021815245.1 Actinomycetes bacterium | reverse complement strand
GTCGGGCCTTCGCATTCGCTCGGCCAAGGAGGGGGGCTTCAGCGGCAGGCCGTCGCATTCGCTCGGCCTTGGGCTTCGCTCCGGGTGCGCTACTTCTCGACTATCCTGCCTGCCGCCATCTCCAGCGCCCTTGTGCCGTGCCGCACCAACAGTGTGGTGTGGGTCACCATGACCACCGTCACGCCGCGCTCGCGGTGGATGTCGGTGAAGAGTTGCATGATCTCCTGCTCGGTCTGCTCATCGAGGTCGCTGCTCGGTTCGTCGGCGAACAGGATCTCGGGGTCGTTCACCAGAGCGCGGGCTATTACGGCACGTTGCTGCTGTCCTGCCGAGAGCTGACGGGGAAACGACGACAGCTTGTCGCAGAGGCCGACCAGGTCGAGGAGTCCCTCGGCGCGGCTGCGGCGCTCCGCGTCGGTGCGGCCCGTGCCGCGCCCGCCCAGCGACTGGGGCAAGATCACGTTCTCGAGCACGGTAAGGGCCGGCAGAAGACTCGGAAACTGGAAAACGAATCCGAGCTTGTGGTTGCGCAAACGCGATCGCTGCACGTCGGTTAGCTTCCACAGATCCTCGCCGGCGAGAAGGATCCCGCCCGATGTGGGTCGAGCCAGACCGGCCGCGAGGTTGAGGAGCGTGGTCTTGCCCGAGCCCGACCGTCCGGTGATGACGAGGAACTCACCGCGTTCGACGGTGAGGCTCACACGGTCGAGGGCGGTGACCGCGGGGCAGTGACCCTGCCCCAGGTAGGTCTTTGTGACCTCTCGCAGCTCTATCATCGTCACTCCCTCATCGCCACGGCTGAGTCCTGGCGGCTGATGCGATATGCCGGAACGAAGGCCGCCGCGAGCGCGCCACCGAGCGCGATCGCAAGCCCAATGACTATCTGCAGGGTGAGGCTTCCGGCCGAGGGGAACAAGAACGGAAAGCCGAAAGCGTTGGTCAGGGCGTTGCGGTAGAAGAACAGCACCAGTGAGGCAAGCACGATGCCCGCTACGGCGCCGATCGAGGCAAGCACCAGGGCCGAACCGAGCAATGCCCGAAGAACCTCTCCCTGGGTCGCCCCCAGAGCACGCAGCACCCCGATCTCGCGCCGCCTCTCGTGCACGAGCGTCGCGAAAACGAGCACGATGACGGCCAGTGACAGCGCGAGGATGATGCCGAGAATCGCCAGCATGACCGTTTGCTGACCGTCCATCTGCTCTCTGAACGACCCAAAGAGCTCTGGTCTTGTGATGGCGCTCACGCCGGGAACGCTCGCGACGATGTTGTTTGCCACCTGCCGTGGCTCAAAACCCTTGCCGACACGCACCAAGATCGACGAGATCTGGTCGGGTGACGCGTAGAGCAACTTCGCGGCCTTCGTCGCCGAGATGCGCGCCATCTCGTACGCGGTATCGAACGTGAAGAAGATGGTGGCGTCGAGATTGGAGCCGGTGGGCTCGAGGTTGCCGTCGAGGCTCACGTCATAGCCATAGAGCGTGATCGTTTCCGCCCCTTCGGGAATGAAGATGTGCGTACCCCCGATCGACTCGCCGAGGGCGAGTTCCCTACCCAACTGCTCCCTGAGAAACGGCTCCACCGTGAAGTCGGTGGCAGGGTCGTAGGCCACCATGAACATGTCGGGCACCGAGCAGCAGCTCGAGTTCGACATCGACATGAGATAGAGCTGCGGAGAGGCTATCTCCACGCCGGGGACGGCCCGCACCATATCCAGATTGGCGCGCGGCATGCGGATCTGCGCCGTGGAGCCCATGAGCAACGCTCCCTCGACCTTGCGCTCGTTGCCCGCCGGCACGACGAGGATGTCGGCGCCCAGGCGTTTCTGGGTGAGCTGCACGCTCTGGTCGGCGCCGTGGGCAAGCAGGATCGTGGCCAACGCGAAACCGCCCACCAGAAACGCGCAGGCGATGATGGCGAAGCTCCGGAACGCGTTGCCGGAGACCTCACGCAGCGTCAGCGAGGTGAGTCTCACGCCGCGAGCGGCGTCACTGAGCCGTCTTGCGCTCGTTGAGCACGAGGGCCGTCAGCGCCACGAGGATGGTGAGGATGCCGACCACGATCATGGTCGGTTTCATGATGGCGTTGCAGTCCATGTCGGCGGACATGCACACTCCTATCAAGCTGGTGGGGAGCAGGAGGGTGAGAACGCCAAAGACCGCGGCGAGTGCGGAGAGGACTCTGGTCGAATCCTTGCGTGGCCACACCGCCATGAGCATGCCGAGCACCAACAGCGGGATGCCGGTCGTCAGCTCGGCCCGCGCGGTCCATGTGCACTTCATGGCCACCTGCTTGCCGTTCTCGAGCGTGAGCATCCTTCCATCGGCCGAGCAGTTGGTGAATTGTGGGACAACGATGGTGATGATGGCGAGCACCACGAGGATGATTGCCAGGATCCGGATCATGTAGCCTCCCTCATTCCCGCATTGATAGAGATGGGTCTTGGCACGTAACACGGTACGCCGTGCCAAACGATGCCGCAAGCACGCCCACGAGGGCGGCGACGAGGCCGATCACCGCGAAAACCAGCAGGGTTCCTGCCGGCGGCAGGGCGAAGGGGAAGCCAAAGGCCTCGGAGAGGTTGTTGCGCAGTAGCCATAGCAAGAGGCTCGAAAGCACCAGGCCGACGATCGCGCCCAGGAACGAGAGCACTGCCACCCACACGAGCAGCGACCTCAGCGCCATCGCCTGCGTCGCCCCCAGAGCTCGCAGCACTCCGATCTCGCGTCTGCGCTCGTTGACCACCATCGAGAAGATGAGGACGATGACTCCGAGCGACAGGGCGAGCACGACCACGAGAATAGCGAGCATCACGACTTGACGCCCGCGCATCTGGTCCTTGAACGAGCCGAACAGGTCGGGTCGGGTGACCGGGCTGGTCTCGGGGACGCTCGCGGAGATGGCGTCGGCGACCTCGGCCGCGTCGAACCCCGGGGCGGTGCGCACGAGGATGGCCGACACGCTGCCGGGGGGGATCGTGAGGCTCTGCTCGGTCTGTAGGGCTGTGCGTTCGAGCATGTCGGCAGCCGTGTCGAAGGTCACGAAGAGCGTATGGTCGACGGCTGTGGCTGTAGGCTGGAGGGTGTCGATCAGCGTCAGCTCGTACCCGTAGACCGTGATCGGCTCGTTCGGTCTGGTATGCGCGATCGAGGTCCCGCCGATCGCCTCGCGCCCGGTCAATCCGCCGACCTTCGCCCCGGTCGACCAAGGAGCCAGCGTGAAGTCGGTCGTGGGATCGATCGCGACGACGACCATCATGGAGTCGGCGGAGAATGGCGAGCCCGTGATCGTCGCCAGGTAGAGCTGAGGTGACGCGATGGCGACTCCCGGCACCGCGGCAACGGCGGCGACGGCATCAGCCGGCATCCACGATCGAACCGGCACACCCATGAGCAGCGCGCCTTGGGCGTCGCGGTCGGCGCCTTCAGCGAAGACGACGAGGTCGGCGCCGTATCGCTCCTCGGCGGTCGCGAGACTCGACGACGCCCCATCGGTTATCACTGCCACCGACAAACAGAAGGCCGCGACGAGCAGGGCGCAGAAACCCAGGGCCATCGACCGGATCGGACCGCGTGCGAAGTTTTGGTAGACCAACCTCGAACCGCGCAAGTGCTTCGTCCCTCCATGTTGCTTCCGTTAGCAATTTAGGATATCGTTAATTCCGACTTCACAAAAGATACTGTCGGTCGGTTCAGTCAATCCGGCACCCGCGATACGCAGGGGATCTTGTGGAACGAGAGGGACCACAAGTGCGCATCATTCTTCTGTTGTGGAAAGTCCGAAGTCATTCTGTGAGAGTTCGCACCGTTGTTGTTACCGAAATCATTCATTTGCAGGGGGTACTGCAATGTCAAGTCGACCCAGACGCCTACTACTACTGGCACTTCTGGCGGTCGTCGTCATCATCGGGGCGATCGTCGCGCAGGTGGTGGTGCCCGGCGGTGGGAGCAGCGCGACGGCCGCGACCGTGTCGGGTGGCGGCTCACGCGACCCGGGATCGTCTCCCCAGCTGGCGTCGTATGCCGAGCGCATCGCAGACGTGCAGAACGCTCGCAGCAAGTACTTCAGCTCGGCCGACCGGCAAGCCGCGGCCGACAGGCGTGATGCAGCCATCTTGGGCGAACCCAACTACCAGCAGGTGACCCCGGGTGTCTTCGATCAACCCGACTTCTTCGGCATCGCCAACTGGGCCTTCAGCCCCGCGTTGGAGAAGTTCGTCGACACGCTGCCGCTTCTCGACGTGCCCAACACCCTCGGCAATGACATTCCCATAGCCGTGCCCGATACGATCACGTACCCCGGCTCTGACTACTACGAATTGGCCGTGGTGGAGTTCACCCAGCAACTCCACAGCGATCTGCCGGAAACGACGCTGCGCGGCTACGTGCAGACCAACTACGGCACCGACCTTCTCGGCAACAACACCATCGCGCCATCGCCGGCGATGTATCTGGGTCCGCAGATCATCACCAAGAGAGATCGACCGGTGCGCATCAAGTTCACCAACCTGCTGCCCACCAACGAGGCGGGCGACTTGTTCATCCCTGTCGACCGCACCGTGATGGGTTCCGGTCTGGGGCCGTTGGGCGCCGATGCACCCACAGCCAACAAGAACTACTCCGACAACCGGGCCGTGATCCACCTGCACGGCGGTCACACCCCGTGGATATCCGACGGCACGCCGCACCAGTGGATAACGCCTCTTGGTGAGAACACCTCATATCCCAGGGGCGTGAGCACGGCCAACGTGCCCGACATGCCCGACCCGGGCGAGGGCTCCCAGACGTACTACTACTGCAACGATCAGAGCTCGCGCCTGCTCTTCTACCATGACCATTCATGGGGCATCACTCGACTCAATGTCTACGTGGGAGAAGCCGCCGGCTACCTCATTCGTGACGACACCGAGCAGGATCTCATCGATCGTAACATTGTCCCGAGCGGCGATTATGAGGTGCCCCTTATCATCCAGGACAAGACCTTCGTCGACGCCCCGGTGATTCGCGATACCGACCCCCACTGGAACTGGGGCACGGGGACCCTCGATGTCGCTACCGGCATCCGCGAGCCCAAGACCGGTGACCTCTGGTATCCGCACGTCTACATGACGGCGCAGAACCCCTACGACCCATCGGGCGTCAACCCGTTCGGCCGCTGGCACTACGGCCCGTGGTTCTTCCCGCCCACGACCAACGTCGTTCAGCCCGTGCCCAACCTGTACTACGATCCGGCCAACCCGCTGGTTCAGCCGCCGGAGATCCCCGGTGTGCCGTGGGTTTCCGCCCCGGGTGAGTCGTTCTTCGATACGGCGCTCGTCAACGGCACGGTCTATCCGACGATGACGGTCGAGCCGACGGCATACCGCTTCCGTATTCTCAACGCGGCGAACGACCGCTTCTGGAACCTACAGCTCTACAAGGCGACAGGCATCATCGACAAGGTCACCATCGATGACCCGGGCACCGGCTATTCCGGCGTGGTCATCGTCACCATCACAGGCGGGGGCGGCAAGGGCGCCACTGCTGAAGCTACGGTCGACGAGGCCACCGGGCAGATCGTGGCCATCGACATGACGACCGTCGGCAGCGGCTACACCAGCGTGCCCACGGTGACCATCGATGGCAACGGCACCGGCGCGGCCGCGACGGCCAATCTCTACACCGCTCCCACGGAAGTCGGCATGGTGCCCGCGGTGCGTACCGCCGGGTTCCCGACGAGCTGGCCGACCGACGGCCGTGTCGCGGGCGTGCCTGACGCGACCAAGGCCGGTCCGAAGTGGATTCAGATCGGCACCGAGTCTGGCTTCTTGACCCAGCCGGCCGTCATCGCCAACCAGCCGATCACGTGGAACAACAATCCGACGACCTTCAACTTCGGCAACGTCGATCTGCACTCACTCCTCCTCGCCCCGGCCGAGCGCGCCGACGTGATCGTCGACTTCTCGCAGTTCGCCGGACAGACGCTCATTCTCTACAACGACGCGCCGGCCGCCTTCCCGGCACTCGATCCTCGCTATGACTACTACACCTCGAGCCCCGACCTGAGCGCCGAGGGAGGCTACACGGGGGGCCAGGACGGCTTCGGCCCCAACACCCGCACGATCATGCAGTTCAAGGTCTCGGGAGTGGCCAACGGCACAGCATACGATCTGGCCACCCTCCAGCAGGAGTTCGTCAGCGACGCGTCGGGACCGGGCGTCTTCCAGAAGAGCCAGGAGCCGATAATCGTCGGGCAGACCGAGTACAACAGCACCTACAACACGACGTTCCCGGTCTCCTATCCTCTCTGGGGTCTGGCCCGCATCCAGGACTGGTCGATGTCGTTCAAGACGTCGACAGGCCTCACCCTCACTGTGCCGTTCGAGCCGAAAGCCATCCATGACGAGATGGGCGCCGCGTACGACGAGTACGGCCGCATGAGCGGCAAACTGGGCACCGAGCTCGTGGGTGTCAATGCCCTCGCGCAGACTTTCGTGCTGCAGAACTTCGTCGACCCGCCGAACGACATCATCGTCGACTCGATCACGACGGGCGGCGCCACCCTGGGTGACGGCACCCAGATCTGGAGGATCACCCACAACGGCGTCGACACGCACCCGATCCACTTCCACCTCATGGACGTGCAGGTCATCAACCGTGTGCGCTGGGACGGCTCGATCGCGAAGCCCGATGACAACGAGCGCGGTTGGAAGGAGACCATCCGGGTGAGCCCGCTCGAAGACACCATCATCGCGGTACGTGCCACCGCGGCCAAGGCGCCGTTCGGAGTGCCCGACAGCGTGCGTCCGCTCAACCCGGCCGAGCCGCTCGGCTCGCCGATGGGCTTCTCCAACCTCGATCCGGCGACGGGCAACGCCCTCAATCCGCCGACCGTGAACATCATGCAGAACTTCGGCTGGGAGTACGTGTGGCACTGCCACATCCTCAGCCACGAAGAGATGGACATGATGCGTCCGATCAGTTTCGAAGTCACTCGAGTGCTGCCGGTAGCCCCGGTGCTGGGCGCGACCGGTAGTCCCGACACCACGGTCAACCTCTCGTGGACCGACGGCACACCCAAGGATGCGCCGGCCACATTCGGAAGCCCGGCAAACGAGATCGGTTTCCGCATCGAGCGGGCCCTGGTCATCGATGGAGTCGCCGGCACCTTCTCGCTCATCGGTTCCGCTCTGGCCAACCAGACCACCTACGTCGACTCCACGACGAGCGCCGACTCGACCTACGCCTACCGTGTGATCGCGTACAACGCCGCCGGTCAGATCACGTCGAACGAGGTAGTGGTCGGCGCGGCCGGCGTGCCCGCGACGCCTGACAATCTGACCGCCACCCAGGTGCTCTACAACCGCGTGGCCCTCGCCTGGAACGACAACGCCGCCACCGAGACCGACTACTACGTCGAGCGGGCTCCCGGGTCAGGTGGCACCCTCGTCTGGACGCGCATCGCCACCCTGCCCGCGAACACGCAGACCTATATCGACACGACGGTGGCCGAGTTCACGACGTACAGCTACCGCGTGATCGCGCACAACGCCGTCGGCGACTCGCAGCCGTCGAACGTGATCGCGGTGACCACGCCCGCCACCCTGCCCGCGAGGCCGAACAACCTGCGCACGACCTCGATCGCCTTCGACGTGGTCAATCTGGCGTGGAACGACAACTCGACCAACGAAACCGCCTTCTACCTCGAGCGAGGTGTCTTGACCGGAGGCAGATGGGTCTACACCCGCATCGCCACGCTGCCCGCCGACACGACGACGTACTCCGACACGACCGTCGCGGCCTCGAGGCAGTATCGCTACCGGGTGCAGGCAACGAACTCCGCCGGCAATTCGAGCTACTCGTCTGTGCTCAGTGTCACGACTCCGGCTCCGGCCAATCCGGTGCCGATGGCACCGTCGTCTCTGAGGGCTACGGCTCAAGTCGCGGGTACGGCGCGCTTGATCTCGCTACAGTGGAACGACAACTCGAACAACGAGACGGGCTTCCGCGTCTACCGCAGCACCAACATGGCTACATGGACGCTGATCACAACGACCGGCGCGAACGTGCGCTTCTACACCAACACCGGCCTGGCGCGCAACACCACGTACTACTATCAGGTGCTTGCCTTCAACGCCGCGGGATCCTCCACGGGCTCCAACATCGCCTCCGCGCGGACTGCTCCATAAGAGACGTTCACCGCGCAGAAGCGCCGAACACCAAAGCGACCCCGGGAGCCAGGCTCCCGGGGTCGCTTCCTTCATGACCTTCTGTCAAGTCGCGCCGGGACCGGTGACCCCGGTCCGACGCGGTGAAGGCGGTCGCGCTACTCGTTGGCCGCGTTGGGCGCGGCGATCTCGTCGATGTAGAGTGTCACCGAGCCCAGCTCGAGGTTGAGCAGAGCCATCACCTGTTTGCGCACGTTGTCCTCGACCCTGCGCGCCAGCTCGGGGATGGCGACTCCCCAGGCGACTCGCACGTGTATGCCGATGTCGACGCTGCCGGGCTCCGATTCCGACT
Source organism: Actinomycetes bacterium (assembly GCA_021815245.1). Next base: position 2,630 of record JAKAHF010000024.1, on the reverse strand, counting down.
CCTTCAAGACGACCGCGCCGGAATGAAGCTCTCGCATGCGCGACTGAAAGCCCTTCCAAGGCGACGCGTGCAGGTCGACGATGCCCCGCACTTGGCGGGCGGCGTCGGCCACATAGCTCGCGATGACCGCGTGCGATACCGCGGGGCCTACTTCGTCGTCAAACTGATTCGGGGCGACCGGGAGGTCTCCGGAGAGCCGCTCGTCCACTGAGTCAGTCATGTGTGTCCCCTCGCTCCCTGGTTGCCGAATGTGTGACTGCTCTGGTCATTATTGGAAGTGTATACCAATCTCCACAAGGTCGCCTCAGGCCTGGTGAGGAGTCTGAAGGGGAGAAAGCTGGTGCCGACGCCACGGGTCACAACCAGCAGCCCGTCACCCCACGCGTGCACTCCGAGAAGAAACCCGTGCTCCTCTCCGCTCACCACTCTCATGCCAAAAGGCGTCAACATCCGGAGTTGCCCCCCGTGTGTATGTCCGGCGAAGGCCAGCGGAAAACGTCCGAAGAGAGGAGAGTCGGTCTCGGGCGGTTCGTGGGCGAGAAGGATGCGGAATCGGCCCTCGGTTTCGGCCGCATCGATCGGGTCGGGCGCCGCCTCGGAGGCGAGTCGAAAACCTCCGGTGACGTAGTCGGCCCCGCAGAGCACCACGTGCGTGCCGTCGCGCGGGGGCAGAGGCACGCACGCGTCGTCGAGCAATGTGATCCCGGCCTCGGTCCAGATGGACCTCGTGTCGCGGGGACGGGCGAGGGGACCCTTGCTCAGTCCGTACTCATGGTTGCCGGTGACGGCGAACATGCCGAGAGGCGGTCGCAACCGCGAGAGCAACTCGAGGGAGCGTGCCGCCCGCCCTGGTTCGCCCAGGTTGTCGCCGGTGAGCACCACGAGGTCGGGGATGAGTGGTTCGGCCCAATCGACCACTTTGGCGAGACTGAGCTCATTGACGTAGAACGCACCGGCGTGGATGTCGGCCAGGTGGAGGATGGTGAGTCCCGACCAGGGGGCCGGCAGACCGGGTACCTCGAGGTCGGCTTGGCGGCACTCGACCCACTGGGCTTCAAACAGCATGTACGCGGCGGTGGCGGCGCCGGCGGCCGCAAACCCACCGGCCAGGCGTGCCGCGCATGCGCGCGCGGAGAGATGTCTCGAGTGTCTCAGCATACTGCTATGGTAACGCGCACGGAGTCGGGTAATGGTAAGGTGGACGCCTATGAGCGACGGCAGCAGACAAATCAACGAGGCGTGGCTGACCTGCGCGGCCCACATGGCCGCGGCCGGCAAGTCGGCGATTCAGCCGCTCTACGGCACGTCCGCCGGTCGTCAAGGGCTCGGCCGTGGCGCCGGTGGCGACGAGACGCTCCAGATCGATCTGGCGTGCGAGCGGGCCATTCTCGACGTGTTGCGGGCCGAGGCGCCCGCTCCCTACCTGCTGGTGTCGGAGGAAGCCGGCATCGTGCCACAGGCCGGCAAGAGCGCCGAAGAATGCCGGTGGCGGGTGGTCGTCGATCCGGTTGACGGCAGCCTCAACGCGAAGCGCGGACTCGAGACCTTCGGCGCCTCTATCGCGATAGCCCACGGCGCCACCCTGGCCGATGTCACCGCCGGGTACATCGAGGATTACACCCGCCCGCGGGCGTTTGCGGCCGTCAAAGGCGGGGGGCTCGTGCAGGCTACGGCCGCAGGCTCCTGGGAGCCGGTGGAACTCGATCAGAGCCGCTTTCGCAACGACCTGGTCGAGATCGTACTGCTCGAAGCCGGACGACCCGACCGGCATCACTTCGAATACCACGACTTGAGCAGCATGGGCGCGGTGGGTAGGAGTCGCGATCTGCGCATCCGCCAACTGGGGTCGCTGGCCCTGTCGCTCTGCTACGTGGCTACCGGCGTTGCCGACATGCTCGTGGCGGCGGTGCGCTCACGCTCGGTCGACATCGCGGCCGGTCTGCTGATACTCGCCGAGGCCGGCGGGGGCGCGGCCGCTCTCATCGACGATGAGCTTCTTGCTCAGAAGCTCGACCTCGAAAAGCGTTGTGGCTTCGTGGCGTGGCGCGCAGGCCTCGATGCCGAGGAGATCGCGGCGCGAGGCCGGCAGCTCGGCTACACCATCATGTTCGGGCACTAGCCCCCTAGCCCTTGCCGAGCATGCGTTCGGCCGCGTCGAGCGCGTAGAGCTGGATCTCGGGGTCGGGATCCTCGAGGCACGCGTGAATGGCGTCGAGTGACGGCGTGTTGCCGACGTGTTCGAGTGTGTCGATGACCGCCTTCTTCAGATCTCTGTCGCCCGCGGCCGCGAATACTTTCGCGAGTTCACCCGAGTCGAGGAATGCGAGCATCTCGGCCTGATCCTCTCGAGGAAGAGAAAGCAGGTCTCCAGCGGTGCTGACGTTCTTGCCGAGTCCGCTCGCCGAGCGAGCGCGCTGGTCGGCGTCGGGAAGGCTCCAGAAAGCCGCGGCGGCCGCGGCGACCGCGGCCTCGGCCGTACGGCTCGCTTCGTCGGCTTCGTTTGCCGGCGCGGGCTCGACCGCAGGTTGGGACACGGCGGGTGCGGCCGGCGCGGGCCGCGGCGAATCGAGCGGCGGCTCCGGCCAGAACGGCGCGACGAGGGTCTCGGTTTCGGGCGCCGCCGGTTGCAC